>JAHFQL010000123.1 GCA_023259315.1 Candidatus Woesearchaeota archaeon
GCACGCCACTATGTCCTCCTTTTCTTCTTTCAAACCACCATTTCATGCCTCTTTATAAATAAAAACATAAGAAATATAAAGAATTAACGACTTAAAAGGTTAAAATTGTCTGAAATCAGTCTTTATTGATTATGGAAAGTGATTTGGTTAAACTAGCGACTGTGGAGCATCCCTCTAGAAAAATTGTCATTGACGTCATTAAAGATAACTCAAGGTTGGTGCAATCATTGCTGGAAACATAAGGCTATGATTTGAGAGGGGCGCAACTGACTCATGTTCTTATCCACGATAGAAACGAATTTAGGAATCTCTTTGGGAGGGGTGTGATTGAACAGCTTGATGTCATCACTTCACCAGTGGGCGATTTTTATTCTTGGAGAGATTATACACGAAGAGCAAAGGCTGAGGATGAATGCAGAAGGAATGTACATGTGTATAAGAAAATGGTGCGCGGTCTAAATCTTGATATGCCTTATTACGCAATTACAAATCCAGAAAGTTATGCAAGATTGAAGAGTGTGTTTGAATCTGGAGGATTTCGCGCTGAGAATTTGCCACGAATAGGAATCGTCAGCAGTACAAAAAATTTTACACGACATTGAATATATTAATTTCACTGCAGTTTTTTCTTCAAATTCTATAATTCAAAACCAAAATATTTAAATATATCATGAGATATATCATGATATATGGCAGACCTGAACGCTAAAGTGAGGAAATGGGGGGATTCTTTGGCTGTTATCATACCTAAAGAAATAGCTAACAAGGAAAACATCAAAATGGAAGATACTGTGCACTTGAAGATAGAAAGAGAAACAGATTTATCTGATGTATTTGGGTTATTAAAAGGCAAAATTAAAAAAACTCCACAGCAATTAAAAGATGAATCACGAAAGGGATGGTTTTAAAACATTTTTCTTTGATACCTACGCTTTATATGGCATAGCGCTAGGAATCGAGAGTTATAGATTATATAGTTCGAATGTCAAAATTATTACCACAATAATGAATCTTTACGAACTTTATTATAGGCTAATTCAGGATAATTTTTTAATTGAGGCAGAGAAATTTTTCGAAAAATTTTTACCAGATTGTGTTCTAATTAAACCAGAATTAATAAAAGAAGCTGCGTCATTCAGATTGCAAAACAAAAAATCAGATTTATCTTATGTGGACGCATTAGGCTATGTTACAGCTAAGAATCATAATGTTCCTTTTCTAACCGGAGACGAAGCATTCAGAAAATTGCCAAATGTGGAATTTGTGAAATGAGGGTTAATACAATAAATTCACTTCAGCCTCTTCTTCAAATTCTCAATAACAGTTACAGGAGTCGGGTCAATCTTGTTTTGAATTGCCAAATAATAAGAAACAAAATCACCATAATAAATTCCGGAAAACAATCTTGAAAGCAGGGAATTTCCTTTTGTATAGGCCTCTGCTACATCAACCCTTTGCGATATAATCTCTTTTGTTATGTCCATTCTTTTCTTTATCGTGTCATTGTCAAAATTGTCTCTGATGAATATTGAAATGAATTTTTCTTTGCCCATTGTCTGGTAGCCGACAATCTCGTTGTGGTTCATCTCAGAAAAAACATGCGTGAATGCAGCAGTCTTGCTGTTTTCATTCAATTGGGTTTTCCACCTGTAAGCTACAGCGCCTATAGACTCAGATGCATAAACCAACGGAGTTTTATTGCCAATTTGTTTTGCGAGTTTTTCCCCAAAAGTTTTGAAATCATTTGTTTTTGACAAAATATCGAGCATTTCATTTACATCACTTGAATTTTCCTTCACAATTCCGGAATTTACAAGGACTCCCAAAACCGGTAAGAACAAATAGCCCAAAGCAGCCCTTGGCTGCAGTCCAGCAGGTATTTTCACGGTTTTTTTTGCCATTGTTGCCAGTTGGCCGCCGCTGGTGACTGCAATTATCTTTGCTTTTTTCTTTTGCGCGTCTTCAAAAGCTGAAAGAGTCTCTTCTGTGTTTCCAGAATAAGAGACAGCAAACAACAATGTATTTTCATCAACAAAATTTGGCACTTTGTAATCCCTCACAACAAAAACAGGTATTTTGGAATCGTGCATGAAAATCTTTAATAAATCACCAGAGACAGCTGAGCCGCCCATGCCTGCTACAATAATCTTGTCAACTTTACCAGAAATTGTCATGCCTTTTGTCAGGGATAAAGCAGTTTTGCATTGCTGCGGAAAATCCTCAATGATTTTGAGCATATTGGAATTGTCTATTGGCATCTATGTTAAACCTCGTAGTCTTTAAGTATTTTATCCCCTACTCAAGTGTAAAGGCAATTACGACATTCATCTATCCGTGATAGCTTAGCTTCACATTATTGCGGTCGTATTCAAGGCA
>JAHFQL010000046.1 GCA_023259315.1 Candidatus Woesearchaeota archaeon
GGAATTCGGGGTTTGTGCTGCCAGGATGCTCATCAGCAGTATTTGCATTCGGCTTAATCAAAACGCTATTATTGCTTTTTATAAAATCCAATCCATCAGCCAATTCAACAGCTTTTCTTAACGATTCTTCGACAGAATTGCATTTTGCAATACCAACTTTTATTTTTGATTTCATTTCAAAATCCTTCCATTCTTCCTGCTCCACAGCAGCAAATCCAGCTCGTCTATACCAATCCCGATGTCTTTTGAAAAGTCTTTGAACTTTTGCTCTATCTCCAAATAATTTTTAGGAGTTAATTTCATGTTTTCATTCAAAACATTAAATTCGTGCATTGAATTCATTATATGCTTATCCAGAATAGCATATCCTTTAAAACCGATATTCCTCAAGAAATGTGAAGCTTCTTTCATGCCCAACCCCTTTATGTCTTTGTTTAATGCAAAAAAATCTCTAAGCCCATCTTTATCTTTGAATGATTTTATTTTATTTTTTAAATTGAAATTCAATGCATTTCTCAAATAGTTTCTTGTATGTACAATATAAGCAGGCCTTAAATTTGGAAATCTGTAAATTCCTTCAAGTCTTCTTGTCATCTCTTCTGCTGTTCCATCTATTATAACATTCCTCACTGCATCCACTGCTTTCAATCCCATCTCTGCACTTGCATTTGCTGTAAAGATGCAAAAAGCTAGTTCTTCAAACAGTCTGTGGTCATCCTTTGCTTTGGAAGGGAGAAGTTTTAATTCGCCATTCATGTAATGCCAAGAATAAGGCTCATTAAAGAAATTCTCAAATTGGTTTAATCTCTCCTTTATTTTGTCTTTTTTATTGTTGTATTCAGATTTTAACCTTTCTGTGTTGTCCATGAATTTGGTATTATTTGATGTTTTTTAAAGTTTGTTGTCAAATCCTTTATCTTAACTGCATCCATTTTATTTCAATTTAAAGCTAAATTCCACACCGCTTCCAATCGGAATTAAAACACTTCTCAAATTTTTATTGTTTCTAACATAATTTAAGTAATCTTTCATGTACCTTTCAAACATGATTGCATTGTCAGCAACAATTATTGCATTTTTTGTCAATTTTGGATAAGCCAGTTTAAAGTAATTGATGTAATCTTCCTTGATTGCATCCAAGAATAGAAAATCAAATTTGTCTTTTAGCTTTGAAATTTCCTGTAGGGCGTCTCCATGAATAATTTTTATTGTATTGTTGAGCTTTGCTCTTTTGAAATGCTCATGAGCCATTTTTACTTTGTGCTCGGATATTTCAATAGTTGTAACTTTTCCCTTATTCTGCTTGACAGCTTCTCCAAGCCAGATTGCAGAGTAGCCATTAGATGTCCCGACTTCAAGGATGTTTTTTGCTTTTGAAATCAAAACAAGAATATGAAAGAGTTCGCCTGTGTCAGCAGAAATGTTGTAATAACCGTCATGAGTTCTGCCAAAAATTTCCAGTTCATCCAACAACCTTTTTGTTGATTCATTCATAGTTTTGTTGTTTTTTTACAATTTTTAAATTTATCTTATTATCTTGCAATGAGTAATCTATTTAAACTAATGTTTTTTCTTAATTTTTTATGGAAACAGAAAGAAAGGAAAACAAGCTTAAGCAGATGTTTTCTTCATTAAAGTACAGGAATTTCAGGCTGCTGTGGACAGGGGGCGTCATATCAAGCACCGGAGATTTTATCGAGATAGTAGCTTTGAACTGGCTGGTGTATGAGCTGACAAATTCACCGTTTTATTTAGGAATATTCAATCTTGCAAGATCGTTGCCAATTCTTTTCTTTACGCTGATTGCAGGCGCATTAGCAGATAAATATGAGCGCAGAAAGCTTATGATTTATTCACAGGGAACTGCCATGCTGCTTTCAGGCGCTTTAGCTGCTTTGGCTTTTGCCGGAAAATTAAGCATTTTTCCAATCATAACGATAGGAATACTCGAAGGAGTGGCAAACTCATTTAACTTGCCTATCAGGCAATCACTTATTTCAGAGCTTGTTCCACGAGAGACTATTGTTAATGCTGTTGCCTTGAATGGAACTTCGCTTACGCTTACTTTGGCTTTAGGGCCTGCACTTGGCGGATTTGTAGTCGGAACACTGGGAGTGAAGTATGCATTGCTGCTCAACACAATTAGTTTCATTGCTGTTATTTGGGCGCTCTATGCAATGCAGATTCCTCAGCAATTCAAGAAACATGAAAAATCCCTTACGCAAAGCCTGAAAGAAGGAGCAGTTTATATTGTTAATCATAAAATAATATTCACTGTAATTTTGTTCTCGTTCATTATGATTGCAGTTGGCTTGCCTTACACAACACTTCTTCCTGTTTTTGCTAGAGACTACTTCCATCTTGGTGCAGCTGGCTATGGTTATATGTTTGCAATTGCAGGCATAGGGGCCCTTCTTGGGTCGTTATTCTCCGGAGTCCGTTCAAGAGAAAAAGTAAAAATAGCAATGATATCTTCCTTTATCGGTTTTGGGCTTATCTTAGTTTTATTTGGAACTGCTGCTTTATTTTTGTCACATTACATAATCATTTTTGTTGCCTTGCTTGTCATGCTTGGATTTTCCTTGTCTACTTTCAACGTAACCAATAATACAATTTTACAGCTGCAAGTAGATGATATGTACAGAGGAAGGGTGCTAAGCACATTATTTTTAGGATTTGGCTTGACATCTTTGGGAAGCTTCGTTATTGGATGGATTGCAGAATATTTGAATGCAGCTGTTGCATACATTATCATAGGAAGCTTGTTGTTGGTATTAAGCGGATTCTTGGTTTATTTTACAAAAGAACACAAGATGCACGGTTAAAATTATTCCACTTCTATTACAATCGTTTCCAGCAGAAGATGAAAATCATCGTAGCCTGCCTTTTTGTTTAAATGCCCCCCATCATGAACAATATTCAGTTCTGCACCAAGCTTATTTGACAACTCACTGCTGACTTCCAAGGAAACGTATTCATCATTGTCAGAAGCAAAAACAAAAAATTTTCCGCAGCTGCTTTTTATTTTCTCCCAGTTAAATTCCCTGTCAACAAAAGTTTTGTTTAATTCATCATAAGAACTTCCAAGCAATTTATGAAAACCAGATACCAAAATTGCAGCTCTTATTTTTTTATGTGTATTTTCAAGATAATTTAGTATGAATGATGCGCCTAAACTGTGGCCAATCAAAACTGTTTCCTCGTTTATTTTGTCTTCATATTGCGAAAGTACCTTTGTCCAGCTTTCAAGTGATTGATTCAAAGGAGTCGGAAATTTTGGAACAACAACTTCATAGCCCATTCCTTCAAGCTGTTTTTTCAACCAAGGAAACCAGTTATCATCTGGGTTTGAGTAAACTCCGTGGATAATTATGAAATTCATTTTTTGGGTTTTCAAAAATTAAAATCTATTTTCTCAAAAAATTGCTCAAAGTTATCTGCTCATCCCTCTTCGAGCTTAAATAAATAACTTGCCCTTCCCTGCTTCCATACCTGTAGACAGAAATTCCTTTGCATCCAAGCTCATGAGCCATCAAGAATATTTTTTCAACATCCTCGACACTTGCGTCTTTCGGCAAAGTAACTGTTTTTGAAATTCCGTTGTCAACATATTTTTGGAAAGCAGCCTGCATTCTTACATGCCACTCTGGAGCTATGTCGCTTCCGACAACAAATATTCTTTTGATTTTCTCTGGAATTTCATGAATGTTTTTAATTGAACCTTCTCTGTTGATTTTTTCAACTACTTCGTCATTGTATAGTTTATTTTCAATTAATGCTTTTTTCAAATTCTTGTCAAAATAAATCAATGTTTTGCCTTCTGCAGTTCTTCTCACGTAACTTAACGCAAATAATGGCTCGATGCCGCTTGAAACATCTGCAATAATGCTTATTGTTCCAGTTGGCGCAATAGTTGTTCTTGTTGCATTTCTTAGAATCATGTGGCAGCCTTTAAAGTATTTTGACTTTTTATTGTATCTGCTGTTTTTCCATTCTGAAAAAGAACTTCTTTTACTAGCCAGTTCCATTGATGCAGTGCTTGCTTCTTTTGAAATAAACTTCATCACATCTTCTGCTGTTTCCAATCCTTCTTCAGAATCATATGGGATCGCTAGTTTGACAAGCATGTCAGCAAAACCCATAACTCCTAGTCCAATTTTTCTGTTTTTATAGACGATTTTTTTATTTTCATTTATTGGGTATTGGCACATGTCAATTACATTATCGAGAAAATGAACTGCCGCATGTATTGTTTTTTTTAGTTTCTCAAAATTTATTTGTTTATTCTCAACCATATTGGATAAATTAACACTTCCGAGATTGCATGATTCGTAAGGCAACAATGGCTGCTCTCCGCAGCTGTCAGTCGATTCTATAATTCCAAGCTTTGGAGTTGGATTGAATTCATTAATTCTGTCCATGAATATCACTCCAGGGTCGCCATTAAGCCATGCCTGCTCAGAAATAAGCTTGAAAACTCTTCTTGCACTTTCCTTTTTTACAACTTTTTTTGTCCTTGGATTTATCAAATTGTAAATCTTGTTTTTCTTGACAGCACCAATAAATTTGTCGGTTATTGCGACTGAAACATTAAAATTTGTTAATACATTTTCCTTGCTTTTAATTGTTATAAAATCCTCTATGTCAGGATGGTCAGCATTTAAAATTCCCATGTTTGCTCCTCTTAAGACTCCTCCAAGCTTTATTTGCTCAGTTGCAGCATCAAATATTTTCATGAATGAAACCGGTCCTGATGTAAAGCCAGAGCTTTCAATTATGTCCCCTTTTGGCCTTAGTTTTGAGAAGTTAAACCCAGTTCCAGCCCCTGTTTTGTGGATTAATGCAGCATCATGCAAAGTTTTGAAGATTGAGTTTATGGTGTCTTCGATAGGTAACACAAAGCAGGCTGCCAATTGCTGCAGTTTTCTTCCTGCATTGAACAGAGTTGGGGAGTTTGGCAAAAAATCAAGTGAACACATTAAATTGTAAAATTCTTGCTCTGTTTTTTTAATATTCTTTTTAGAATATTTATATTTTGCATCAGCTTGCGCAATGTTTTTTGCAACTCTCCTGAGCAAGTCTTCCGGCTTTTCTATAACTCTGCCTTTGTTGTCCTTTTTCAAATAACGCTGCTCAAGTATCAGCAGTGCATTTTTTGACAGGTTTATTTTTGGCATTTTGTTTTAAATTTCTTTATATCTGAAGCAATCTACAGTGTGTTCATTTACCATCCCTACAGCCTGCATGAAAGCATAGCATATGGTTGAACCGACAAAATTAAATCCTCTTTTCTTTAAGTCTTTGCTCATTTCATCAGATTCTTTTGTTTTGGATGGTATCTCCTTTAACGATATAAATTTGTTCTTTATAGTTTTATTGTTGACAAACTGCCATATGTATCTATCAAAACTTCCAAATTCTTTCTTTACTTCAAGAAATAATTTTGCATTTTGAATGGTTGCTGCAATTTTTAATTTGTTTCTTATTATACCTTTATTGGATAACAGTTCTTTTACCTTTTTAGAATCATACTTTGCAATCTTTTTTGCCTCAAATTTGTCGAATGCCTTTCTGTAATTTTCTCTTTTTTGGAGAACAGTAAGCCACGTCAATCCGGCTTGCGCCCCTTCAAGTATAATAAATTCAAATAATTTTCTGTCGTCATGGACGGGAACACCCCATTCTTTGTCATGATAACCTTCCATCAGCTTATTATAGTTTGCCCATTCGCATCTTTTAATGCCCATTCTTTGAGGCAACTATTTATATTATTATAAATTTAATGTTTTTTATTCTTCATTATCAAAAACTTTAAATAAACTTAAATCAAGAAATAAATTATGGAGCATTTGTCAATAAAAGAAATTCATGACAGGTTAGAAGAATTGGAAGGCTGGGAGCTTATAGGGCATGAAATAACAAAGGAATTTAATTTTAAAAACTCTAAAGAAGCAATGGAATTTGTGCAGAAAGTTGGAGAAGAAGCTGGAAGAGAACACCATTTCCCTGACATTTTCATAAGGCACGATAAAGTTACAATAACATTGACAACTCATGAAGAGAGTGGACTGACTCACAAGGATTTTAAATTGGCAAAGATTATTGAGCAGATGGTTTGATTTGTTTTTAATAAAAGGTGTTTTAAATGACAGGTAGAATTGTGAAAGTGTCAGTTGCAGTTGGTTTGGCAGGATTGGTATGGGCTGTTAATGAAGTTGTAATTTCAAGACTTGAAAAGAGGGATTTGGGATATGATATTGAAGTCATAACTACAAATGATTTACATTTATTAAAACGCATGCAACTTGAGAAAGAGCGTGATAAATTCGAACCATTATTGAATGCTGCAAAGAAAGTTAGAGCGTTAAATCCATTAAGCTATTTGATTCCTTATGCAAGGCGTGTATATGCTCTGCGAGGTTATAAAGCGGTGCACCCATACTAATACTCAATCCCCTTTCTTGCTACAATTCCTTTCTGCCAGGGATGCTTGACTCTGTTGACAACAGAAACATAATCAGCAGCTTCCATCAATTCTTTTGGCGCATCCCTTCCTGTTAAAATCAATTCCACTTTTCCATGCTCTTTCATGACATCAAGCACTTCTTGAAGCGGAATTAATCCTTTTTCAAGAGCGCAATTTATCTCGTCAAGAATAATAACATCATATTGCCCGCTTTTGATTATTTTTTTTGTATGCTCCCAGCCCTGCATTGCAGCATCTTTTTCCTTGATGTCCGGCTGGAAAACAAAGCTTCCGGTCTTGTCTGCAAATTCCTGCAGGTGCCTTTGCTTTTCTTTTATTGCATCAACTCCAAACTGCTCAATTTCAAACCCTAATTTTTTGGAGCTGTACAACTCACCTGTAAATCCGCTCTTGAGAAACTGAATCATGTGAACGTTCAAATTATTTCCAATCGCCCTTAAAGCCAGTCCAAGCGATGCACTTGTTTTTCCCTTCCCATCTCCAGTATAGACATGCACCAGGCCAAGATTTTCTTTGCTGTCATCCCCCCTTACCTTGATTGGATTTTTTATTCTCGTTAGTGCCATTTTACAATTTTTGTTTTTAATCCGTTATTCTAATCCTTTCAATTCGCCTTCGGCAAAATATAGTGCTCGGCTTTCGCCTTCTACCATTGACTCAAGCCTCGCCTATTCATATATTTATTATTGAATTTTTGTTTTTATTAATGAGTTTTTTCGTATTGTGTTTTAATTTATTGAATTTTTGATGGATATAACTGCCAACATAATGTCATCTCTTTTTTAGGATTTAAAATTAAAAATAAAAGAAATAATTACGTGCACAAGCCCCAGCCGCAGTTTGGACACTCAACACAACCCTCTTTCTTTTCCAAAGCTGTTCCGCATTCCGGGCAGTTTTTTATCTGCTTGCCGCTTGGTTCTGCGCCATTCCCATTTGCAAAAACCAATCCGCTTTCAGATTCTTTAATCATTTTTTTCTGCTCTTCTTTAACTTCAATCCTCATCTCTTCTTTCTTCTCTTTTGCTTTTGGCGCTACAAGAACCTGGTCTTTGATGCTGCTGTCCCTGAAAACAGTCACATCTTTGCATCCAAGCTTGTAAGCAAGTATGTAACTCTCTCTCATGTCTTCAACAGTTGCCTCTGCTGGGAAATTATTTGTCTTTGAAATGCTTGAATCAACCCATTTCTGGAATGAAGCAAGCGCTCTTATATGCTCTTCTGGAGTTATGTCCATTGCAGTCACAAGAGCTTTCCTTATTTTTTCAGGCACATAATCAATTCCCTGGATAGAGCCTTTGTGCTCATTTATGTCTTCCATTAACCTGTCATTGTACAATCCTTCCTCTCTTAGCACTTTTTCAGCAGCAGGGTCTATATAGTAAAAACTTCCAACTTTTACATTCTTCTCAAAAACCAAAGAATAAACTGGCTCCATTCCTGACGAGCAGCCTGCAATCATTGAAATGCTTCCAGTTGGTGCAATTATTGTTGTGTACCCATTCCTTATGCCGTATTTTTTAATGTCCTCGCTCATCTTGCCCCAGTCAAAGTGCCGCTCATCACTTAAATAAGCTCCTCTGAAAGGAAGCTTTCCTTTTTTATAGAAGCTCTTGTCATAATACGGCAAATTTCCTCTATTCTTTGCCAATTCAATGCTTTCAACTTTGCTCCAGTAAGCAATGAATTCCATAAGCTTTTCCATAAACCTGCGGCCTTCATCTGTGTTGTAAGGCAACTTTAGTTCATAAAGCAAGTCACCAACTCCCATAACCCCCAATCCAATTTTTCTGGTTGCCAAGCTCATGTCTTCAATTGCCTGCAATGGGAAGTTATTGACATCAATTACATTGTCAAGAAATCTTGTGCAGCCTCTTGTCACATCTCTTAAAGCATCCCAATCAACATATGGATTGCTGTCTTCATCTTGCCTTGCAAAAGCCCATACATTTATTGAGCCAAGATTGCATGGCTCGTTTGGATAAAGTAGAACTTCTCCGCATGGATTTGTTGTCACAATAGGCCCAAGATGCTCGAAAAATGGATTGTACTCATTAACCCTGTCAAAGAAAATCACTCCAGGCTCTGCAGATTCCCAGGCTTGGTAAACTACCTTGTCAAACAAAACTCTTGGGTTTACATATCTTACAACACTTCCATCCCTTGGATTAACTAATGGATAAGGCTCATTCTTTTCATAATAATCCCAGAAATCCGGCATTATCAAAATGCTTATGTTGAAATTTCTTAAAGATTTGTTGCCTTCTTTTGCTGTTATGAATTTTTCAATGTCAGGATGGTTGCTGTTTAAAATGCCCATGTTTGCTCCTCTTCTTATGCCGCCTTGCTTTATGACCTCTGTCATTGTGTCAAACAATCTCATAAAGCTTAATGGTCCAGAAGCAACTCCCCCGGTTGTGCTGACAAAATCCCCTTCTGGTCTTAGCTTGCTGAAATTGTAGCCCATGCCTCCTCCAGCCTTGAATATGATTGCTGTGTTCTTGAGAGTTTCCATTATTCCATCTATTGAGTCAGGCACGTCCAAAACAAAGCAATTATGGACAGATACCATATTTGCGACATACGA
>JAHFQL010000047.1 GCA_023259315.1 Candidatus Woesearchaeota archaeon
TTCAACGGGAATAATATTTATTTTTTTCATTTTGTCCTTGTCAATAATTATATCTTTCAAATTTGTTTTTGGCACAACAACGTTTTTCAATCCTGCTTCAATTGCTGCCTCAACCTTTGCTGTAACTCCTCCAATTGGCAGAACCTCCCCCCTAACACTTAATGAACCGGTCATCGCAAAATCCTGCTTGACTGGCACATCTTTGAATGCAGAAATTACAGATGTTGCGACTGCAATGCTGGCAGAATCACCTTCAACACCCTCGTAAGTCTGCAGGAATTGTACATAAATATCGTATTTTTCCTTTATGTCCTCTCCAAAATATTTTTTGATTATCGCTGTCACATTTTTTACAGCTTCTTTTGCAATATCCCCAAGCTTTCCGGTTGCTATTATCTCGCTTTCTTTTCCGCCGGGAGTTACTTCTGCTTCAATTGGAAGTATAATGCCAGAGTAAGGTGGAGTTACTCCGATAACTGCTAATCCATTAACCCTGCCAACCCTTTTTCCAGATGTAACTATCACTTCATATTCTTTCTTCTCCTCGATAAATTTGTCAGCAATCTGTTGTTCCAATGTTCTTGCAATTTTTTTAGCTCCTAAAACATGTTTTTTCATAACAAATTTTGATTTCTGCTCCATAGCCATATCGCCGGCAGCTCTTATCAATCCACCTAGTTCCCTTAATCTTAAAGTTAAATGCCCTTTTCTGTTGGCTCTTCTTCTTGCTTCTTCAACAATTGCTTCAACAGCCTCTTTGCTAAAATGAGGTATCTTCTTGTCCTTGACAACTTCTTGCGCAACAAAAAAAGCAATCTTATTTCTGTTCTCTTCAGTATCCGGAATTGTTTCTTTCATGTAAATCTCATAGCCATACCCAGAAATCCTGCTCCTTAATGCAGGATGCATATTTTTTATTGTTTCAAAATTTCCTGCTGCAACAAGGACAAAATCGCACGGGACAGCTTCTGTCCTTACCATCGCGCCTGCGCTTCTCTCGCTTTGGCCGGTAATTGCAAATTTTCTTTCCTGCAATGAAGAAAGCATCTCTTGCTGCGTCGATGGCTGCAATGTTGCAATCTCATCAATAAATAAAACACCCATGTGGCTTTTGTGAATCATCCCTGCAACAACTCTCTCATGGGCAGGTGTTCCTAATCCGCCGCTTTGGAAAGGATCGTGCAGTACATCTCCAAGCAAAGCGCCTGCATGAGCTCCAGTTGCGTCATTAAATGGCGCTTGTTTTCTCTTGAAATTATCAACTATAATTCTTGGGATTTTTACCCTTATCTCTACCCTCTTGCCTAAATTCAGGAAAATAACAAATGCTGCCAAAAACACCATGCCGCCTAAAAAGAAGGCTGCAAACATGATGTCTGAGTGGTAATAAGAGCGAACCCACCACGGGGCAAACATTGCAAGAAGAACTAAAATAAAAATAATAATGTTCTGGTTCTTGAACATCGTCATGCTCTGCAATTTTGCTTTTGCAACTAAGTCTCTTCCTTGGCCAGCAGACACTGTTCTTATCAAAGGCATATTCTCGTCATTAATGTTTGGAAATGCTATAATATCAACAAGCTTCTCCATTGGCAATAATTCTGCCAAAGCAAGCCCAAGCATTGATTTTCCAGTGCCTGGCTCGCCTATTAATAAAACATGACGCCTCTGCTGCGCAGCTTTCTTTATTACCTGAACTGCTTCATCCTGGCCTATAACCTGGTCTATTATCTTACTAGGCACTTTTATGTCTGCCGTTGAATTGAATTTGATAGTTACCATCCCGCTATTGTAAGTACTTGTGCATTTTTAAATGTTGCTATTTGGACAAATGGCAAGTAATTTATAGGCATTTGAAAAGTGACAGTAAAATTAACATTAAAATTTACAATAAAAATAAATCCATTAACGATTGAACATTAAAAAACAATAAAAAATCAAACCAAAAATGAAAGAAACTACTTTGCTGAAAATCGCCTTGATTTGTTCTTTAGTGGGTTTGCTTGTTTTATATTTTATTTCTACAAAAATTGAAATCAAGGATTACAAGCCAAATATTTTAAACAAAAATGTTGGTGAAGATGTGAAATTAAATGGAATAGTAACAAAAATATCTGACAAAGGAAATGTTATTTTCATTGAAGTAAATCAGCAAAATCCAATTTCTATTGTTGTTTTTGGTAATGACAATAATCTAAATTTAAAAAACGGAGATAATGTAGAAGTTATTGGCAAAGTTCAGGAATACAATGGGAAGAATGAGATAATTGCTCAGAAAATTAGGTTGGTGAAATAATGTTTTTAGAAATAATTATCGCAATTTTTCTTGGATGCTTGATTGGAGTTTTAACTGGCATAACTCCGGGCTTGCACATAAATCTTGTTGCGCTCATACTTTTTAGCGTGTCACCTTTATTGCTTGGCTACACAAATGTCGTTGCGGTTGCATCTTTCATAATTGCAATGTCGATAACCCATACATTTACTGATTTCATAAGCGCAACTTATCTTGGAGCTCCATCTGATGACACTGCCTTGGCTGTGCTGCCGGCGCACAGGTTGTTGCTCGAGGGAATGGGTCACGAAGCTGTAAAGCTGACTGTGATAGGCAGCTTATTATGCTTGATTATCACAATTATTTTAGCTCCGTTATTGGTAGTTATTGTGCCATTCATTTTTTCTTATCTAAAAAATTATATTGGGTGGCTTTTGCTTGCTGTTGTCATCTTATTGATTTTAAGGGAAGAAAATTTGAATAAAAAATTTTGGGCTTTTGTTGTTGTCGCTTTGTCTGGAATTCTTGGCGTTATTGTTCTTAACATTCCAAATCTCAAAGATCCTTTGCTGCCGATGCTGTCTGGCTTGTTTGGAGTCAGCATTTTATTTGTAAGCCTGACTCAAAAAGTAACCTTGCCAATCCAAAGAACAACAGAGATGATAAAAATCAAGACAACAAATTTATTCAAAGCTCTTGGCTCAGGAGTTTTTTCAGGCTCATTGGTTTCAATATTTCCAGGTTTGGGGCCTGCTCAAGCAGCAGTTGTTGCCGGCCAAATTGTTGGAAAAATAGATGTCTTCAGTTATTTAATTATGATAGGCGGCATAAACACAGTTTCAATGACGCTGTCATTAATAACTCTTTTTACAATTGAAAAAGCTAGAAATGGCTCAATTATTGTTGTGCAGCAATTACTGCAGAACATAAATCTCAATTTGCTGATTTTATTTTTGGCAGTCGCATTGATTGCAGGCGCAATTGCAACCTTCCTTACATTGTATGTGAGCAAAATATTCTCAACAATTATGAACAAAGTCAACTATTCTTTTCTGAGTATTTTTATTATTGTTTTTATTGGATTGATGGTTTTGAATTTTTCGGGATTTATTGGATTATTAATATTAATTATTGCAACATTTATAGGATTAATTCCAAATGTCGTTGAAGTCAGCAGAAGCAACTCAATGGCTTGCTTGCTGGTGCCGATAATTTTGATGAATGTTTTGTAGAGATTGTATTAATATATTTTAATTTAAATTTTCAATTTGCTTCGCAAATCTTGTGCTCGGCATCTCTGTTCTTCCACATCGAGAAACCTCGCCTATTTATTCATTGAATAAATCGAGGCGAAAATTATTGGCAGAAAAATTTTCGCCGAGTGTAAAATTTGTAATTCGTCGAAAATTAAAAAATTTTCGAGCGTGATCGAAAATCCAGAGGATTTATCGACATGCGAAGCAAATTATGGATTGAAGTTTAAGCTTTCTACATAACAAACAAAACAATAACCTTTTTAAAACATCAAATTTTCCTAGGTGTTATGGAAGGAGTAATAGTTAATTTCAGAGGAAGCAGAAGGGTAAAAAAAGGCAATCATATGATTATCCAGGTTAAGGGCATAGACAGCAAAGAAAAAGCATCCAAGCTTGTCGGCAAAAAAGTTGTGTGGAAAACTTCTGCAGGCAAAGCAATGCATGGAAAAATCGCATCAGCACATGGCAACAGCGGTGCTTTAAGGATTATTTTTGAAACCGGGATGCCTGGGCAGAGCATTGGAGCAAAAATTTTAATTGACTAATTTAAAAATCAAAACTTCTTCTTTTTATTAATTTTTAATTGATGTGAGAGATTTATACTTTAATTACTTGAAGATAGTTAAATTTTTAAAATAAGACTGATTTTTGCATTATATGGTTTCATGCTCGTACAATTCAATAGAAGCGAGAAGAATTGTGAGTTCATTAATTGAAAGACTGCGAGAAACAAGAGTAAGCGCCAAGGATTGGTATAGGGGCTCTTCGCCAACTTACGGAGTATTTGTTTCTTCAAGTGAACTGGAGAAAGCAGTTGGTGATTTATATCCGACAGTTGATGGCTTATCTTTTGGCAGAATAAATATTACACCTATTCGTGAGGGTAAAGGGTACATGGTTGATGAAACTTATTATTTTGGGAGAGACAGAAAACCTGTTGAGGGGAAACTGCCACAAAAGCCGAACAATCATCCAAATCAAAATGTCAAGGATGTTGCAGAAGCATTTGGAAAAAAGTACGGATTTACGGTCAATCATAAATTTTCTAAAGGAGTTTATATGTCAAGCACTGCTTCAAGATTGATAATCGAAAATCGCATAGACGAGCTTATAAAAAAAATTGTTGAAAGTGTTGTCATCTACAAAAATCATTGCCTAAAATCAGTGCCTCTGCCAAACGCTAGAAATCGTGCCTTGAGGAAGTAATTTCTCCTTCATCATCTTTACGCATTTCTCCGCAACAATTTTTAGATTTATTACATCATACTCGTTATATTCAACAAGCAAATTTAAGTAATAATCATCTCCGGTTGCTCGGTACATTCTCCAAAGTGCCAAAGCATCCCCGCCGTAAAATTTTTCAACAATATTGCTTCTTTTAATCCCTAAATTTTTCTCAATATTTTTCAATCCGCCTTTCAATCCCAGTTTGTCTGTAACAGATTTGGCATCAAAATTCGGTATTTTTGGCAGCAAATCAGGGTATCTTTTTTCTATAAACGGCAAGTCAAACGAAGCGCCATTAAATGTCACAATCAATTTGTATTTCTGCAATTCCTTTTTTAAGAAGCCGTAATCTAAATTTATGCCGTTTATCATTATTTTTGTGTTGGTGCCGTCATAAAGCCCAAAAACTGTGATGTCGTCATTTTCTTTGCTCAACCCGGTTGTTTCTATGTCCAGGAACACAGCATCTTCCTTGAAGAAATCGTACAAGCGCCACATTTCTGATTGCTGCAATAAATCAAGGAAATAATTTGAGTCAAAATTATAAAGTGCTTTCCTTGCATTTAATATCTTTCTGTCGTAATACAATTTCCTGTGCCGTGACAATCCTTTGACATTGCTTCTTTTTAGAAAAGAATCCCAATTATAAATTCCATCTTTCCAGATGTTTTGTTCTATCTTATCACCAATTCTTTCCAAAAAAATAAAGCTGTTGGTTATCATTATAGCTAATTTGCAAAAAATTTAAATACTTTGGAGTACATTAGCCATTTGACAGTCGGATCCTCTACCGCTGAGGTACTCAGGCTCTACACTTTTTCTGATATGCAAGAATTCATCCTTTATAAATATCACGTGAGCATGTCCAGTGGGTTGTGGCATTGATTTTTAATTTCACAAAAATTTGTAGAATTTTTGGGACCAGAAAATCTTTGATTTTCCCAGTTTTAAAATTTAATTTTTATTGAACGTGCTCTATTGTAAACAGCAAGAAGCACAATAAAATTAACTAAAGGATAGCTTTAACAAATGTTAATTAACCAAAAATAGATTAAGAAATTAAATAATCACAATATAATATACGGCTTCATCTTGAGCCTTATCGATTCCTCAATGTTCTTTTCATCCTCTGATGCAATGTAAACCTGCTTTTTCCTGTTTTTTTCGTACTGCTTTATCCTTGCCTTCATGACTTTTTGGTATTCCTTGACGTAATCATAAGGGTAATGGTCTATGTAAAGGTCAAGCTTTGGTATGTAAAATGAAGCCCTGAAATCATCTTTGTCAGCCCATGTGGCAACAGCATTGTACTGAAATAGCAAGTTATTATCAAACAGGAAATTTGCAATCATCATCTCTGCCCTTGTCTTGACAAGATGGCCTGTTTTTGTCTTGAAAGTTGGCTCTGCGTTCTCCATTCTTTCCATAATTTCAGATGCTGTGACTTGCACTCCTCTTTCTCTCTTGATTTCGTCAAATAACGGAATTGCTTCCTTGTTTTCGTAATTCTTGTCCAAGTTTATGACACTGTCAAATGACTGCACTGCATCTTTTATCCTGTTCATCAGCACTTCCAAGTGGCCTTTATTGTACCAGGCGTCTATATGGTTTCTGTCTATCTCTGCAGCCTTTGTAAAGCAGCTATGCGCAATCTTGATGTAATTCTTCTTTTGGTCTTCTTTCTTGTACTCTTCAATCTTTTTATCGCTTATCTCCCAATCTGTGTCCATTGAAATTCTGTAAGCGCCTGCCCTGTATCTTCCTTCAACAAATAATTTTTTCCTGTAGAAGCAGCTTCCCTTGCCCATCAATGCCCTGACTTTGTTTTCATCATCTGCCATTTCAATTTGCAGCGCTTTGTCAAAATAGTTTATTGACTCTTCAAAATTATCCAGATAAGAGTAGCAGGCTGCAATGTTGTAATTGCATTTAAACAGGAATTCCGCAGCATTCTTGAACATGTCCTGCTCGTTTCCTTTGTATGGGTAGAATTCCAAAGCCTTGTTGTATTCTTCGATTGCAGTTTTATACTGCTTGAGTTGTGCAAGCCTGTCAGCTTCCCTCTTTATTTCCTCTGCCTTCCTCATCTCTTCAGTTTCCCTGAAGGACTCCAGCTTATTTTTCTCGCTTCTTCTCTCTTCACGCTTTTTTTTCTGATTTTCCAAGAACTGCTTTATCCTAGCGATTACCATTGCAAAGTAAATTATGCAAGCAGGATGTATTTAAATTTTTGGATTTTTTGATTTTAAAGTTTTATTCTTAGATATTATTTAATTTTTCAATTCGCGACTTCGTCGCAAATTATTGTGCTCGGCGTTGCTGTTCTGCCACATCGCAACGCCTCGCCGATTTATTGAAATGAATTCGAGGCGAAATTTAGTGGTAGTCAAATTTCGCCGAGTGTAAATTTTGTTGCGAAGCAACGGATTGAATTGTTTGATTTTTATTTTAATATCATTTTACCAAAGAAAACTCACACACTTTATTGTATTGGCAAACTGCGCATTTACTTGGGTTTTTTGTCGGCTCTGGTTTTCTTTTTTCTGACAAAACATCTCTTAGCCTTAGCATCGCCAATAAAAATTGCTCTTTATGCGCTCCTGTATATTTTTCCTTCCAGATTATTGAGCCGTCATCCCGATTTTTTAGTACAGCATAGACTGGCTTGTTTATTAAATCCTTGAAAGTATTTTCCAGCAAATGGCAGTAAGCCCATATCTGTTTTCTTACACCAATGTATGCATAATCATTTGGCTTGTCTTCAGTTATGTAAATTCCATCTTTGTCGCAGCTTAACTCATCGATTCTTCCCAGCAAAACAACATTGTTGCTTATGTGCTGTAGTTCAACTTCCCTTGATGTGACTAACTCTTCACTTTTAAAGAAATCTTCCCAAGTTGTCGGTGTTGCTGACTTTACAAAATCTTCATATTTGCCTTCATGAATTAAAGCTCCTTCAACCATTGCTTTTGTTTCTATCAAAGGAAGTTTCTTTACTTTGCCCAAGTAAAGCTTTTGTTCGCAGAAGCTTGCTTCCTGAAACCAAGAAGCGCCTATGATGACTGTTGGGTTTTGCATTATTTATTAGTAAAAGATGTTTGTATATAAAAAGTTAAGCGATTTAGCACTGGACATGCGTGCGTGTAAAGTTTATAAAGGTATTAGTTATACTAACTTAAATGGTAAAATTTAAAATTAAGGATAATAAGTTAGCCATTGACAAGAATATCACTAAATTAGATGAATTTGTGCTGGAAACAGTTGGGATTGTAAGCAAGTATGCAGAATACGTTATAATTGGGGGTTATGCGTCAATATTTTTTGGCAGAGCAAGGGCAACAGAAGACATAGATATTTTCATAAAGAAAATGGATTTTGAAAAATTTTCTAAAATGTTTGATGAATTTAATTCAAAAGCATTTGAATTCAATATAGAAGACAAAAAGTCGCTTTATTTTGATTATTTAAGTTATGGATTGCCAATTAATGTATGGAGAAAAAATTTTCCATTATTGAGGTTGGAGATAAAATTTGCCTTAAAAAATAGCCAAATAAAAGCGTTTGCAAATCCTTTTACAGTAAGTTTTGTTGATAAAAAACTAAAATTTGCCCAAATAGAATCACAAATAGCATACAAGCGATATATATTAAAGTCAGAAAAGGACTTGGAAGATGCAAAACATCTTGAACTGGTGTTTGAGGGTTTGAGTAAAGAATTAATACAAAAATATAAAAAGGAGTTTGAATACGGATTAGAGCATGGCAAGTGAAAAAGAAATAAATACATTTGAAAGGATGAAATACGTGGAGAAATGGGCAAATTATGTAGTCACGCATAAAGACTGGTCAAAATTGCAGAAGGACTTGATTGATTCGCAGCTTGAGAATGCTTTTAGGGTGAAATTGAGTAAAGAGCAGGTTAAGAGGATTAAAGAGATTAAATAGAAACTTATAATTCTGGCTTATAGTCATTGAAATGCTTGATGCAGAAGATGATTAGTTTGTTTGCTAATTTTATATTATTTTTTATTTGCTCTTTTTTTTCTTTTGTATCATCTTGAAATTCACAGACACATAATTCTTCAAGCTCTTCGTCTAGGATTTCCCAATCACTTCTATTAAATAAGTAGCCAGCAATTCCATCGGAGTTAGCGTATTCTACATAATAGGTTTTTCCTTTGTGTTCAACAGTAAAATGTTTAATTAAGACAGTTTGGATGAGTTTGATTTTAATCACCTTTCCAGATGA
>JAHFQL010000048.1 GCA_023259315.1 Candidatus Woesearchaeota archaeon
TATAGTGAGTTTCCACCTTTTAATTCTTTTAATTTTAAATTATTTTTTTCTATGAAATCTTTAACTTTAGTAATTTTTTCCTGTATATCTGTTAAAATTGGTTCTTTTAATTCAAATTCAATTACATCAAAAGATAATATCAAAAAAATTAAATCTATAACTAACTTTTTAATTTCATTTAACGATAGCAATATCTCCGGCGAATTCTCATCTTTGTAAATGGCTTGAGCTATTTTATATGAATCTTCTGTATTATCACTTAAAGAAGTCCCTATATCAATTTTTAAAAATCCATCTGGATTAAATCTTTAAAAAAGTCTCTTACAGTTGGCAAATTTAATTTAACATTCTCATATTTTGTTTTTATTTCATTAACTTTTGTTCCTTGTTGTTTCCACAAATCAAAATTTTCCAGATTCTTCAAAACTTGTTCTTTATTCCAATTTTCGAATTCTTTAGGATTCATTTTTCAAATGCTTCCATTAATGGACCAATTAAATCTTTGTATACCATGCTAAATAAGAATAATAAACCTAATCTTTAAACTTTTCCATTTACAACCTTTTTAAAATGTATTTTAGCTGCACTCAACAAAACTTTTAAATAACAACCTAAACTCAATCCAGCTATGAAAAAATTAATCAGGAAAACAATAGAAGCGAATCTTCCCACAAAATACGGAAACTTTAAGGTTATTTGCTATGGAGATTACAGTAAAGCCCAGCACCTCGCTTTAGTCATGGGAAAGGTTAATGGCAAAAAAAATGTTTATGTGAGGGTGCATTCGCAATGCGTGACTGGGGATGCGCTTGGCTCCTTGAGGTGTGACTGCGGCCCTCAATTGGAAAAATCCCTCAAAATCATTTCAAAAAAAAATGGCGTATTGCTTTATATGGCGCAGGAAGGCAGGGGCATAGGATTGATTAACAAAATTGCAGCGTACCATTTACAGGACCATGGAATGGACACTGTTGAAGCAAACTTAAAATTAGGATTCAAGGCAGATATAAGAGATTATACCATCGGAGCCCAGATTTTGGCTGATTTGGGCTTGTCAACAATAAAATTGCTTACAAATAACCCCAGAAAAATAGAGGGCCTGGAAAAATACGGCATCGAAATTGTTGCCAGAGTCCCTATAATAATTAAACCAAACAAAAATAACAGAAAGTACCTCAAGACAAAACAGGAGAAGCTAGGGCATTATCTTGAAGAAAAAGGAATTGTGAAATGAAAAAATTTTATACATTAGAAAATGTGCTGTGACTGAGGGATTTATAGTCCAAAAGAAGCAATGAAAATATCCAAAGGTTATAAAATTTTAGGATTGCTGGGATTGATATTTTTATCAGGTCTAGTTTTTGCTCAGCCACCCTCGGGGACAGGTAGCATAACTCTAAGAGCAATCGGCCCGGATGGAGGGCCCTTGCAAGGCACGGGAGTTCCTGGTATCTATATTGCCGATCTCGATTATGATTTTTTTGTCCTTGCTAACCAGAGCGGTTCCCAAGAACAGTTTACCAACCTTCCCAATAAACCACTTCTTTTTAATGCTGTTATTGATGTTCCAGGGTTTGGCAAACTTGAATTTAGTGCTTCAAATAATGGTCAAGGGTATACTCCCAGTGACCAAACTCTTGATGTCCTATACGAGGTAGCTCGAAGCAGATACCTAACGGCAAAAAAAGTTATGGATGATAGTATTAGCCAAGGATTCAGCTTTGATTCGGCAACTGTAAATAGTATGGCCCAGGCAAAATCATTTTTGGATAGTGCATCAGGCTCTTTGCCAGGAAGTAAAGAACAAGCTTCGTTCTCTCTGCAATCTCTTGAGATCAGTGCTCCAACAAGCGAAGACATCGTTGTGCAAAAAGCCAAGCAAAAAATCCAAAGAAATGGGGGATTTAGTTCGGACAAACTTATTAGCACTTTTGCCGCGCCCGGATTTCCGGAAGGAAAGCCGTGGTATACTGTAACGGCTCCATTGATAAACCTAGGAATTTTTGACTGGGAATGGAGATGGACCATGCTTCAAGACTGCACAAGCTTTGATTGGTCTGATTCTTGGCATCAATTAGATCTTATGAAAAGATTCCAAGATGATGGCAAGAAAATTAGAGCTACTGACGGAATCTGGCTTAATGGCCTGCCACCTCTTTGTCCAACATTTCAGAAAACCAAGCAGAATGTAGTGAACACTGAAGTAAATTATACTAAGCAGTTATTACAGAGATTCCCAAGGATTGATTATTTGCCGATTTTAAGTGAACCACACTCGTGGGGCAATCTTGGAGGTACTTTTTCTGCAGAAGATTTAGCACAGATAACTAAGGATGCTGGAGATGGTATTCATGCTCTGTCTCCACAAAGTGACACCCTTATCAATCTTGTATTACCGTGGGGTGAGGATGCCGCTAATCATTTGCATGATAATGTTTCAGTAGTTTCGCCTTATAAGTTCAGCCAAATGGTAAACCAACTCGGCGGAAGATATGATGACATTGTATTACAATTTTATGCTTTAAATAAAGATATATTTGAGATAGATCAAATACTTGAAAAATATTCTCAACTTGGCAAGAAAATATTGCTGGAATTGGGCGCTCCTTCGGCGGTTCCTACAAATCCAAGTTGGCCCAGCAACCCCTGGAGAGGTGGCTGGACGGAAACTACTCAAGCAAAATGGCTAAATGATTTTGCTTTAATTTCTTTGAGCAAGGATTCGGTAAAAGAATTTGACTGGTGGGATCTTGCTGAAGTGGGATCGAGATTTAATTTTATTGTTGGAAATCCTCCCTACGGTGTCGTTAATGAAAATTATATTCCTAAAGAAAGCTACTATACACTCGCTAAACTTATTTATGATTATGGTGCAAGACTTCAGGGCTTGAAGAGGAATTTCTTGGTCAGTCAATATAATTTTGAGAATAATTTTACTGATTCAGAGGGGATAAATGATGGTATAGGCCATAATGTTATCTTTGTGAATGGCACCACTGGAAAAGGAGCTTCGTTCAATGGCGTGGATAGTTATATAGAAGGTACCTCTCCGGGAGTGAATTTACCTTTTTGGGATTCGGACCGGACAATAAGCGCTTCAGTTAAAATTTCTAATGCGAATGGCATCGATAGGGGAATTTTCCAGTATGGAAGCGGAGAAAATGCGCCGAACAGTTTCCACTTATATTTAGCCAAGAATGGAAATTTTGCGGCTGGGAATTGCTGCGGATATGGAATAGTAGATTCCGGAGTAAAAATTGATGACAATGCATGGCATCAAGTCATGGTCTTGTATAATAAAAGTACGAATATCCTCACGACCTACGTGGATGGGATTAAACGAAATTCAGCAACATTATCCTCAAGACCTAATACTGGTGGGGGCGTGAAATTAAAATGGAGCATCGGAAGTTTCTTTGTAGGCAGTTCGCCAGTCAACGGAGTAATAGATGATTTGAAAATATGGAACTATGCCATAACCCCTTTTCCATCACAACTTCCAACAATTTCATCATTTTCAGCAAATCCTGCAATTATTAATTCAGGCCAATCATCCACCTTATCATGGTCAGTCACCGGTGCCACATCTTTAAGCATTACTCCCGGGATTGGTACAGTCAATGGAAATTCTATCCAAGTCACTCCTAATCAAACTACTACCTATACTTTAACTGCGACAAATAGTAATGGATATATTACTAAGAAGGTCATAGTCTCAGTGAATTCTGATCCATGTGCAGGCGTAACATGTATTTCTCCTGCTACTGCATACTGCTCTGGCTCAACAAAAATTTATTATGCTTCTACTGGAACTTGCAATACACAAACAGGAACATGTTCGTATACGACAACTTCTACAACTTGCCAATATGGCTGTGCAAATGGTACATGCCTAAATCGAATAACACAGAAAGTGCCTTCAGTTTCTGTCAAGCACGAGCCAGAAACAGACGATGTGTTTATCATAACAGCAACTGCATCAGATTCGTCTGGAATAAAGAGAATAGACTTGTTCGTGGACAACGATAAAAAACTATCCTGCATGAATAGTAAATGTGTTTCAGAATCAAAATATTCTGAAGGCTTTCATAACTATTATGCTGTTGCAGTTAACAAAGCAAACTATTCTGCTAGCACTGCAACATATACCTTCACTGTAAATGGTATTCAGCAGCCATCTTTGAATTATTCAGAACAGGCCAAACAACCAACAACAGACGAGATAAAAATTATTACTAAATTACTTACGAGCAAAGATATTATGAATAGCATAGAAAATATTACTATTGTATCAGGAGCAAACTATGCGCCTTATTATGATGTTATAGGCTGGCGCAAAGGAAAAATCCTCTGGCTGATACCTGTTAGGGTACCTGTTCATGTGTATATGGATACTACCACATTTCAGATTAGTAGCATGCAGGCGCCGTTCTGGAATATATTCGTGATCTAATTAACAAAAAATTTCAAAATCTCAATAAGTTTATTGCTTTTCCGACATCTTTCTCATAAATCAAAAATATCGTGTCTGTCCAGCAGCTTAAAGTTTCGACGATATTAATATTATTTTCGCCGAACAAAGAGCACAAATAAGCATAAGTTCCAGGAACTTCCTCAATTTCCTTGGGGCTTTTAATTGTGATTTCGGCAAGATTAGTATTTTCTGCTATTATCTTATTTTTGAAGTATTTTCTTATTGTATCTAAAAATTCTTCTGTTGTTATTACAGTTATTGCAGAAGCCCCTTCAATAATCCTGAATATCTCCTTATTCTTTTTTATTTCCTTTTCAAGAATTTGCAATGTGCCAAAGAAAACGTCTTTTTCCAAAACAACTGCAATTACTTTGTTTTTAATTTCTATTTTGCTGTTCTTCAAGATTTTTGATATTTTGTTCTCGAGAATTTCCTCGCCTCTTAATTTTCTCTGGTATCTTCTACATGCAATTAATATAGCATCGAAATTATTTTTAACATTTAAATTAAGTTCTTTTGCAATTTGCCTTGAAAGGGACGAATAATTTATCAAGTCATTCTTCAGGCAGTCCTTTACAGAAGGGTGATTTGAAATATACTCTTCAGTTAACTTTGTTATGTTTGGCA
This sequence comes from Candidatus Woesearchaeota archaeon, assembly GCA_023259315.1. The sequence continues at coordinate 5,102 of JAHFQL010000048.1, forward strand.
TTTTTGGTGTTATTTTCTGCCAAATATTTAAATATTTTGTTTTGGACATTTTTGTTTATTTATGTTTCACACCAGTCATTAGATTTAAAAGCGCGGCAAGAATTTTGATTTTAATGAAAGAAAAAATTGTATTGGCTTACAGCGGCGGTCTTGACACTTCCGTAATACTTAGCTGGTTGTCAAAGAAAGGATTTGATGTAGTTGCATATATAGCCGACCTTGGCCAAAATGAAGATCTTGAACAGGTCAAGAAAAAGGCTTTGAAAATAGGCGCATCAAAAGTTTATATTGAAGACTTGAAGGCTGAATTTGTTACAGAATACATTTTCCCTGCGATAAGAGCTAACACAGTTTATGAAGGCAGATATCTTTTAGGAACCTCTCTTGCAAGGCCGCTTATTGCCAAAAGGCAAATTGAAATTGCCAAAAAAGAAAAAGCACAGTACGTAGGACATGGAGCTACAGGCAAAGGCAATGACCAAGTTCGCTTTGAACTTACCTATTTGGCTTTAAATCCAAAAATAAAAATCATTGCGCCTTGGAAAGATGCGCAATTCTTGGCGCAATTTAGTGGCAGATCTGATATGATTGAGTACAGCAACAAAAATAAAATTCCTATAAAGGCCACTAAACAGGCGCCATACAGTACCGACGCAAATCTGATGCATATTAGCTATGAATCTGGAATTTTAGAGAATCCTATGCTAAGGCCGGATAATAAAATGTTTCAACTCACAAAAAGCCCGCAGAATGCGCCAAATAAAGAGACTATTATTGACATTGAATTCAAGCAAGGCAATCCTATCATGATAAAAAATCTTGATGATAATACCATAAAATCAGGACCATTTAAATTATTTAATTATCTAAATAAAATTGGGGGAGAAAATGGAATTGGGAGAATTGACATTGTGGAAAATAGATTTGTAGGAATAAAATCAAGAGGGGTTTATGAAACTCCTGCCGGAACAATCTTGCATATTGCGCACAGGGATATTGAAGGGCTTACAATGGACCGTGAAGTCATGCATCTTCGTGACATGCTTATTCCGAAATTTGCGGAATTAATTTATAACGGATTTTGGCATTCTCCGGAAATGGATTTTTTAAGAGCAGCTTTCGATAAAAGCCAGGAGCATGTCAGCGGAAAAGTTTATTTATCATTGTACAAAGGGAACTGCACGGTTATCGGAAGAGAATCATCTGAGTCTTTGTATAACCAAAACCTTAGCAGCATGGATAAATCCGGAGGCTACGACCAAAAGGATGCTGCGGGTTTTATACGAATAAATGCATTGAGGTTAAAGGCAGAATCTATTAGGAAAAATGAAACTTTGGGATAAAGAATACTCTTTAAACAAGGACGTTGAAAAATTTACTGTTGGAAATGATTTCTTGCTAGACATGAATTTGTTAAAGTATGACATATACGCAAGCATTGCGCATGCCATGATGCTTAAAAAAATAGGAATTTTGAGTGGAGAGGAACTTAAAAAACTAAAAGCGGAACTGGCGCAAATTCAAAAGCTCCAGGCAGAAAATAAGTTTATTATAAAAATGGAGGATGAAGATTGCCACACTGCAATTGAAAACTATCTTACAAAAAAGCTTGGCAATCTTGGCAAGAAAATACACACGGCCCGCTCAAGAAACGACCAGGTTCTAGTTGACCTTAGGCTTTATTCCAAAGACAAATTGCTTGATGCCCAAAAGCTAACTATTGACTTGATTGATGAATTATTAAAATTTTGTGAAAAGAATAAGAATATTCCAATTCCAGGGTACACACATTCAAGAAAAGCAATGCCCTCTTCTATTGAACTTTTATTTGGAAATTTTGCTGAATCAATGTCTGACAATTTAGAAATTCTTGGAAAAGCCTATGAAGTAAATGACCAATGCCCTTTGGGAAGCGGCGCTGGTTATGGGGTTCCATTAGAGATTGACCGGCAATTTGCTTCCGATTTGCTTGGATTTGCCAAAGTGCAAAACAATGTTCTTTATGTGCAAAACAGCAGGGGTAAATTTGAGTCATTTGCTGTTTTTGCATTGAGTAGTATAATGAATGATTTAAGCAGACTAAGCTCTGATTTGATTTTATTTAGCATGGACGAGTTTGGATTTTTCAGGCTGCCGGATGAATTCTGCACCGGAAGTTCGATAATGCCGCAAAAGAAAAATCCCGATGTTCTCGAATTGATTCGGGCGAAGTCAGCAAAGGTTGATGCTAATCATTATTTGATAAAATCTATAGTGTCCAAGCTGAATTCCGGTTACAGCAGAGACTTGCAGCTCACCAAAGAGCCGCTTATCGAGAGTTTTGAAATAACCACATCCTCGCTTAAAATTTTTCCCCAGATTATAAAAAATTTGCAGGTAGACAAGGAAAAATGTATCAATGCATTTACTCCTGATTTGTTTGCAACAGATTATGCATATAATCTTGTAAAAAAAGGAACCCCTTTTAGGGATGCTTATAAAAAAACCGCTGAAGATATTGGAAAGCTGGGAAAATTCAATGCATCCGAGAATATCGTATCAAAAAAGCACATGGGGGCAACCGGAAATTTAAATCTGGAATTAATCAAGAGAAAAAATGATGAAAGAAAAAGTTTTATCAGTAATGAAATCCATGGGTTCAATTCCAAACTGAAAAGCTTGCTCAGATTATGAAATAATATTTTGTCTTGTTCTAGACATTTTTGTTTATTTATGTTTTAATCTGGGCATCAGATTTAAAAATAGATAAATAATAATTAATTGAAATGAAAAACCTTACTTCTTTAATAGATTTTGATAGCAATTTAATCAAAGACATGATAGCGCACGCTTTGAAAATAAAGCATATGCCTGAAAGTTATTCTGAGTCAATGAAAGGCAAGACAATGCTGATGATTTTTGAAAAGCCATCTTTACGAACACGGGTTTCTTTCCAGGCTGCGATGCACCAACTAGGCGGCCATACAATTGTTCTTGAGACAAAAGATACCCCTTTTAGAGAAAAAGAATCCATCTCCGATACTGCAAAAGTATCAAGCGGGTATTGTGATATAATAATGGCCAGGTTATTCAAGCAGGAAGATATTGAAGAATTAGCAAACAATGCAACGGTTCCCGTAATTAATGGCTTGACAGATACTTTTCACCCGTGCCAAATATTGTCTGATATGCTGACTATTTACGAGAAAAAAAATAAATTAAAAGGTCTTAAGCTTTGTTTTGTTGGAGACGGCAACAACAACATAACTCATGACCTGCTCCTTGGCTGTTCTGCCCTTGGCATGGACATCTCTGTTGGATGTCCTGAAGATGCGAAGCCACAGGACTGGATATTAAAAAAAGTAAGGAATAAAGCAAATGATACCGGTTCGAATGTTGAAATTACTTTTGACGCTATTAAAGCAGTGAATAATTCTGACATTGTTTATGCTGACACATGGATGAGCTATCACATTCCGAAAGATGAGAAAGAAAAAAGAATCAAAATGTTTCAACCTTACCAAGTAAATAAAAAATTGATGTCGTATGCGAAAAAAGACGCAATCTTCATGAATTGTCTGCCTGCGATGAGGGGCTACGAACAAACCAGCGATGTCATTGACGGGCCGCAAAGCATTGTCTTTGACCAGGCAGAGAATAGGTT
>JAHFQL010000049.1 GCA_023259315.1 Candidatus Woesearchaeota archaeon
TCTTCTTCTTTTATACATGTTACTAAGACAATTTTTTGTCGACGAGATAAATTTTGTATTTTTGGCATATACTTTATAATGGCTATTCTACAACACACTAATCACATACTTCCAATCAAAAACTTTTTATAATTATCTATGTTTTCGTGGAAAATGCAAAAAGGGGTGGCATTGTTTTTGATTGCAATATCTTTGATTCCTTTAGCTTATTCTATATCCATCAGGGAATTGATATCAAAATACGTATTCTCAACTTCCACAAGCCAAATGAACGTAACAAATTATGCGGATTTTATGTTTGACAAGGATAATAATGGACAAAACGACACTTTGGCTTTTGAATTGAGCACAATAAACGCGCGAGGAAACTTTCTTTTTGTGGTGAACCTGGTTGATAAAAATGGCGTTTTGACGAATGAGACAAATGTCACATTAAGCAGCGGAGTCAACAAAATAAATTTAACCTTTGACTCTATATTATTGTCACAAAATCAATTTAATTATTCCATAAAAATATACAATTCAAGCCGCAATTTGAAGTACAGGAGAGATAATATTCCCACGCAGCCTTATTCAAATTACAAAGAAGGACTTGGCCTACTTGGTATTCGAGATTTAAAAATTGGCGAGAAGCTGCAAATAAATGCTACAATTAACTCTTCCGTTAATGGAACATTTGAATCCGCACTATTCCTGAAATATAACAATTCTATAATCTCTGCTAAAAACAATTTTTCAATAATTAATTCAGTAAACTATTTGGCATTTGATTTTGGCAATGAGACGATGAAAAGAACGCATTATGCCGGCGCATTTAACGTGTCTTCAATAAAAATCGGCAAAAAAACCATTAAAACAAATTTTGCAACTTCATTTTATGACTTCAAAGATTTTGCCGATTCATCCTACTTCTCAAATTTTGCGGATAGCGGAATCGACACAAACAGCAATGGCAAATATGACAACCTGCAGATAAATTCAATCCTGCAGATTCTTAAAAATGATGATTATTCGTTGAAATTAGAGTTATACGATTTATTCGGCAACATCGTAGAAATAAAAAATATTTCAATTCATCTGAATTCCGGCATGGAAATGATTCCATTTTATTTTAATGGCTCACGGATATACAGCAAAAAGCTTAACGGACCTTTTATCGTTAAAAATATCAAGCTTTACGAAAATGGGATATTGATTGACAATATAAATGACGCGTATATTACAAATTATTACAATTTTAACGACTTCGAGAGTCCGAGTTTGCCTGATATAAAATCTGACATTCTTGTTTCTGGCGAATACCACTACGGGACAAATAACGTTTCAGCAAATTTCACCTTCAAAAATATCGGCAATAGGCATGCATTCAATGTTTTCACAGAAATGTCTGATAATAATACTTTTTCCAAATCAAATAAATCAAGCCTTTTGATGCCTGGTTCACAAATTGTTTATCAGGTTAAGTTTGTAAATATTTCGGATATTGAACTTGGAGCAATCGCAGATGCGCAGAACTTGATAGAAGAGTTAAACGAGTCTAATAATGGAAAAAACATTACAGTAAGGATAAATAAAAAGCCGAATTTATCACCGGTAAATAATACAATAGTTAATGGGGGCGGCATAATCATAATAAATCTTTCATCTTTTGATCCTGATAATGATTACCTTAGTTTCTCAATTAATTTTTCAAAGTTTATTCAAAATAAAAATTTATTTACATGGAATACAACAGAAAATGACAACGGTTCTTATGTGCTTAACGCGACTGCTTCAGATGGTTACTTAAGTGATTCATCTGTGTTTGAGGTCAGAGTTCTAAATGCCATAAAAAATGACTTGGACAATGACGGAATTGAAGACAGCGTTGATTCCCTGATTGGAGACAAAAATTCCGTAAACACGACCACCATTAATTTAAGCGTAGTGATTGGCAATAGCAGAAATTTATCCCAGATATTTGCTGGCAATCTGCCAGTCCGGTTTTTTGACAATAATCTGCCGATTGTTGATTTCAATTTTAATTTTTCCAGCAGCAAGCTAAACCTGACAAGCTTGATGGTGAACAAGCAGTCAGGAAACAGCAATGGCTCTTTCATTATCAATGGTTTGAAAATGCCGCAAAACAAAACAAAAACAGTTTATGTCGATAGGGCAAATTCAAAATTAACTTCTGTCTGCATAAAGGATGCGCAGATGTCAAATATAAATGAAATAAGCAGCAGATGCAATTCACAAAATGAGTTCAAAATTTCTTGCAGCGGAAAACTGCAAAAATCTTACAGGTGCACATACAATTCAACAATCAAAAAATACAAAGTCCAGGGCCTGAATAATTCTGGAGTTGTGCAGATTTGACAAAGTTTTAAATAATGTTGCGGAAAAATATCTTGTTTTGGGGCTGTAGTATAGCTAGGCAGAATTGGCCCTTGGGGCACAAAATATTATTTTGTTCAGATTGGGTCCGGCCCGTGTTCGAAAGCCTTTTTGAGAAAATGGCACGAAATTCACGGCAGCCCCATTTATAGTCATTAAATTAAACCAACATACTCTCTTCCTTGATAGTATTCAAGACCAGTTTTGTCTCGGTTTTTTCAACAAACTCGTATGTCTGGATTTTCTTCAAGAAATTATCCATCTGCCTTGTTGTCGGAAATCTTGCAAGAATCACAGCGTCAGAAGTGCCGGTAATATCATAAACCGCATAAACATTTGGGTGAATTCCAATCTTTTTTTCTACCTCAAAAAGTTTGCCTTTGGAAATCCTGATTTCAATCAGCACAACAACATCAAAACCGAGCTTTTCATAATCAAGTTTTGCGGTGTATTTCTTAATTACTTTTTCCGCTTCGAGTTTTCTCAGGTGGTGCATTACAGTTGCTACTGAGATATCTGCCTTTTTGGCTATCTGCCTCAATGAAAGCCTGGAATTCTCAACTATAATGTTTAAAATCCTCTTGTCAACATCTTCTAATTGCATTTTTATTTGTATAAATTACCCCACATTTGTTTATTATATGATAGTTTTATAATAGTTTTCTAAACATTTATTTAAAATTATCTATTTTATGATATGATTTGTTTAATAAAATGAAGAATAAATATATAAATATTGATAAAACCCATTAAATTAATTCTGATTTTATTCAATGAATGGGGTGTTGAAAATGAGTACAACTGAAATTTTGGAAATGATAAAGAAGGAGCCTGCAAGAAACGTAAAAGCAGATTTTGTTGAAAACCTGAAAAGGGATTTGGAAAAGGTGAAGTTTGTTGACTTGAAATTCACAGACGTGCCAGGAGTGTGGCAGCATTTCACTGTGCCGATAAGCGAGTTGAGCGAAAACTCAATAACAAACGGCTTTGGATTTGACGGCTCATCAATAAGGGGTTTCAAGGAAATTTATGAAAGCGACATGCTTCTCGTGCCTGATTTAAAGACGGGCTTTACAGACCCTTTTTCTGATTCAACTGTGAGCATAATAGGGAGCGTAAAAGATCCTGAAACAGGAGAGATGTTCACAAGGGACCCAAGGTATATTGCGCAGAAAGCAGAGGCTCACCTAAAAGAAACTGGAATTGCAGACATAGCTTACATGGGCCCGGAGCTTGAATTCTTCATCTTTGACAGCATTAGGTACGACCAGAAAGAAAATTTTGGTTACTATTATATTGACTCGAGCGAAGGCAGTTGGAATACCGGCGCTGAAAACAATGGGAACCCAAATCTCGGATACAAGCCAAGATACAAGGAAGGTTATTTCCCAGTTGCGCCAACTGACACATTACAGAATATAAGAAACGAAATTGTGGAAACCCTTATGAAATCCGGAATAGGAATCGAGTGCCATCATCACGAAGTTGCCACTGCGGGGCAATGCGAGATTGACATGGGTTATGCGCCTTTAGTCAGGATGGCAGACCAGGTTATGATGTACAAGTACATAATAAAAAATGTTGCAAGAAATCATGGAAAAACTGCAACATTCATGCCAAAGCCCCTGTTCAACGACAATGGTTCTGGAATGCATGTGCACCAGAGCTTGTGGAAACAAGGCAAAAATTTGTTTTATGACAAGGAGGGTTATGCATTGCTCAGCGACACAGCGCGGCACTACATAGGCGGATTGCTTGAGCATGCCCCTGCACTATGCGCGTTGATAGCACCAACAACAAATTCCTACAAGAGGCTTGTGCCGGGTTTTGAAGCCCCTGTAAATCTTGTATACTCAAAAAGGAACAGGAGCGCTGCTGTTAGAATTCCAGTCTATTCGACAAGCGACAAGGCAAAGAGAATAGAGTTTAGGACGCCTGACCCATCGTGCAATTCATATCTTGCATTTGCAGCAATGCTGATGGCGGGCCTTGACGGCATCAAAAGAAAAATTGATCCTGGCGAGCCGTTGGACAAGGACATTTATCATTTAAGCGAGGAAGATGCAGCAAAAATAAAAAGTGTGCCGGCCTCTTTAAGCGAGTCTTTGAATGCTCTAGAAAACGACCACAAGTTTTTGCTTGCCGGAAATGTTTTCACCCAGGACATGATTGACATATGGCTGGAATACAAAATGACCAAAGAGGTTGACCCAGTAAGGCTAAGACCGCATCCATGGGAATACTATTTGTATTTTGATATTTGATTGCAATCTTTGTTTATTTTAATTTGTTTAGATGGAAGACTATTGAATGAGGTTGGAATATAATGGACAAAAAAATTTTATTGATTTTATTTGTTTTTGCAGCCATTATATCTGCAATGATAGTTTATGCAGATCCTACAGGAAACAGTGATTATTATTACAGCCAATCTGCAAAGCCTATTAATGGAAAAACAGAAATTTCAAAAATAACTAAGGATGATTTGGCCAAGCAGATGAGCCATAACATGTTCTCTCTGGATTTTACTTGGACGTTAATTGCTGCTTTCTTGGTAATGTTTATGCAGGCAGGCTTTGCTCTTGTTGAAGCAGGGTTTTGCAGAAGAAAAAATGCGCATCATATTTTCCTAATGAATTTTCTTGTGTACCCTATTGCAGGATTTGCATTTTTTGTTATTGGATTTGCAATTATGATGGGCGGCAGCAACTTTTTTCCAGCTTTGAATCATGCTTTTAGTTTGCATGGATGGAGCTTATTTGGCACTAAAGGAGTTTTGCTTGCAGGCGCATCCTATGATGTCGGCGTAATGACTCTTTTTCTGTTCCAGCTCGTTTTTATGGATACTGCCGCAACAATAGTCACAGGTGCAATGGCAGAAAGATGGAAATTTTCTGCGTTCATAATATTCAGTCTTTTCATGGGAGGTATAATATATCCTGTCATAGGCGCATGGGCATGGGGTGGAGGCTGGCTAAGCCAGCTTTCCAATATTGGATTAGGAACTGGGTACAAGGATTTTGCAGGCTCTGGGGTTGTTCACATGGTTGGCGGTTTTGCAGGACTGGTTGGAGCTTGGTACTTAGGGCCAAGGATTGGAAAGTATGGCAAGGACGGCAAACCAAAAATTTTCAAGCCACACAATCTTGGATATGTGATTTCAGGAACTTTTATATTGGCTTTTGGTTGGTTTGGATTTAATCCAGGCAGCACTCTTGCTTCTACTGACTTGAGAATTTCAGTAATTGCAGTCAACACAATGCTTGCATCATTTACAGGGGCGTTTGCAGCAGTTTTACTGGCTAAATTCAAATCAAAAGTGTGGGATGGGGGCATGGCAGCAAATGGTATGCTTGCAGGGCTTGTAGCTATAACTGCCCCGTCTGGTTTCGTAAATCCATTGAGCTCCTGCATAATTGGCTTGATTGCAGGCATTCTGGTTTATTACAGCGTATGGTTTTTTGACTGGATTGCAAAAATTGACGATCCTGTCGGAGCAATTTCTGTCCATGGAATTTGCGGCGCATGGGGCGTATTAAGCGTAGGGATTTTTTCAGACGGAACTTACCTTGGAGTCAAAGGTATTTTGTATGACATTACTCTTGCTGGCGGCTTAGGACAATTATTAAGCCAAACAATTGGCGTAGTTGCAATTATTGTTTGGGTCTCCTTGACATCGCTGCTTTTCCACTGGCTAAGCCACAAGCTGACAGGTATAAGAGTTGCAAAGAAAGAAGAATTGACGGGATTGGATGTCAGCGTGCATGGAATGCCTGCTTATAATGATGATTAGGAGATTTAAAATTTATTTTTTATTATTGAGTATGTGACAATGAATAATTTTGTGGGAGACTACAGTATACCATCAAAGGAAACCGCTAATGTCCGTCAATGGTATAGGTGGTGGTGCGGAAATTACTACTGATGAAACAAGTTTAGCTTCATTAGACGTTGCACTTAAAGCAATATTGCAGCCGCCATTAGCACAAGTAAAAGCTCCGACGTGGCTTAGTCATACAGAGAAAGGTCCTTCCAAGTATTCAGTGTAACCGTCACAGATTTTTTCATAACATCATTAAACAAATCCAAAGTAGCGTGGCAGAAATTTTTCCAAATCTTTTTAAACTTTCTACTTTTTTCCATAATTTATGAAAACAGTAATGTGCGCTGGAACTTTTGACATAATACATCCCGGGCATTTGTATTATCTTTCAGAGGCAATGAAATATGGTGACAGATTGGTTGTTGTTGTTGCGCGAGATGAAACATCTGAAAGGATTAAAGGCAAAAAGCCATTGCATAATGAAAAAAAAAGGCTTGAGCAAGTCAGGACTTTGGAGATTGTAAACGAAGCTGTACTTGGCAAATCCAAGAATATTTTTGACATAATACAAAATATAAAGCCGGACGTGATTTGCTTAGGATACGACCAAAAAGTTCAAAAGCAAAAATTGGAAGAAGAATTAAAAAAAAGAAATATAACAGCAGAAGTTGTAAGGATAGGCTCTTACATGCCGCACTTGTATAAGAGTTCTAAGTTAAATAAATGATATTAAACATATAGAATTTAGCGACGACCTGAAAGCCACGATTTTCCTTAGAAAATGAAGCAACCCACATTTCTGCAATTCTTCATCTACGATAAGTAATCTATCTTAGAACTTAATGAAATTTTCAATTGTGGAATTATTTACTCATGAATAAAGGTTTGTACTTATCCCATTCTGTGTAGGCTATGAATATATTCAGCACAGCTACAACTGAACCAAGGGCAATTGATTTTATATCGAGGAATATATGGAACAGGAGAACATTTACAATTATAGGCGCCAAAAGCAGCGCACCAAGTGCCACATATCTTCCCGAAACGAACATCAATCCTACAATCATGAATATTAGTCCGATAGTATAATTCATATAGCCAGTATCAGCTATTGCAACAAGGAATCCTTTTGCTTTAGCAGGATAGTCTGGAATTGGCAAGTTCATGAAACTAAATGATCCGAGTGCGATTAACATAATTCCAAAGATGACTCTTACAATGAGAACTACTTTTTTGTTCATTTCAAGGCTAGTATTTTATAAGGTTATTAAAAGTTTTGGATAGTAAGTTTAAAAATTCGCCATAATTTCTATTTGGCATTCTCGTCGGGCTGGTGTACGCCAAATGTATTGCCTTCGGTATCAAGGAAATAGCCCTGCCATGCCATCTTAGGAATCGCAAACTTCGGCATCGCTACCTTGCCACCAGCTGCTTCTATATTTTTTGCCGTTTCGTCAAAGTTTTTAACTTGAAGAGTACACACGTACGCATTGGTTCCACATTCTTGAGGTGGAGTCTTGGCTGGACGAAGCAACAGACCGCCGTTAATTCCTGGCTCTTTACTGTCTTTTTCTGCGGTCATAATAACCCAATAGTCCCAATCCAAGCCTGGCCACTTTTCTATAGTCCAGCCAAACACATCTCTGTAAAATTTTGCTGCGCGCTCTGGCTTTTCCGCCTGAATTTCAAAATGTACAACTCTATCCATAGTGTACCTCCATTATATTGATTATTATTTCTTAACTCTTCGATTTTTTGAAGTTTTCAACTTGGCTTTCTTCGTTCTGCTTCCTGACCAACACACCGGGCAAGTTCCACTGCCATTATATGCATGACCGCGACTGCAAATTTTTTGTTTTTTATTAATTGTTTTCATTATCATTATTATGAATTTTGCTTGGATCACTTCCTCTTCTTCATTTCTTCTGGCATTGCCTTCTCATTCATATAGAATACTTCCCACAGATGTCCATTGATATCTTCAAATGCTCGTCCGTACATCCATACATAGTCTTCCGCTTGTCTGGTTTCTTTTCCACCAGCAGCGATAACTTTCTTTATCATTTCATCTACTTTTTTTCTACTTTCAACACATAGTGCTAGAATTGCTCCCGTGCTTTTTTTAGCATTGTAAATCTTCTTTTTTGTAAATCGTTTGAAGAACTTCTCAACCAAAAGCATTACGAATATATCTTCACCAACAATCATGCATGTTGCATTCTCATCTGTAAATTGGGGATTGAACTTAAAACCAAGCTTAGTAAAGAACCCTATTGTTTTCTTGAGATCTTTCACCGGTAAATTCACAAAAATTTTTGTTGCCATAGATTTAAAATAGCGATTAAAGTTTATAAAGGTTTTGAAAAAAATTGTCCACATTAGTTATATGTAATCAAAATTTCTTTTAACAACGCGATTAAGCGAAGTGCCGAGCCCTCCAAAATCCGAGCCTCGAAAATTCCCATATGGCTGAATTTTCAGAGCTGCGAGGATTTTGAGAGATGGCGAGGCATTTGGGAGAGCAGG
>JAHFQL010000124.1 GCA_023259315.1 Candidatus Woesearchaeota archaeon
GCCATTTTATTTTTGTTTCCATATCTGGATTACCCTAGATCAATAATTGGGTTTCTGCCTGCAAATCCCGCATCCAACTCGTGCCATGCCCTTATTTTTTCTTCTCCAAACTTCCAACATAAGACAATATCCCTGCCCTCAAATCTGCAGTAGAAATCAACTAACCCTTGCCCTAAATCTTTAAGCAGGCAGCCTGTTTTTTCTAATTTTTCAAGCTCCTTGTGAAATTCATAAGACAACTTGTGATATTCCTTGTTCAGCTTGGTATTAGTTTCACGAAATTCGTCATATTCAATTTCCCTTGGATTTATACTTACAGATAGAATGGCATCTATTGCTTTTTTCAGATTTTGAAGTTTAGTTAATGATTTTCTTATTTTTGGAAGATTCTTTTGCGCGCTTTCAAGTGTAAAATATTTTTTTGTCATCAAATTTGACAATGCTTCTTCATTTATAATGTTTTTGATTGTTTATGATGCACAAAAAAGGGAACCGTTACTTTAATATTCTAATCTTGTAACATTCTATACGAAATAATCTCAAAAATCTTCAAAAAAAAGGTGCAGGGGTGGGCACCCTATAAAAGGAGGCGACACCCATGAACCTGTTTGAAAAACCCTATAAGCATAGATTTATGTGGATATTTATAAAATTAGCAGTTGTGCTTTTTGCTTTTGTTTCATCAAGAGATGCTAAAGCAATACTCTACTATGTTTTCCGTCTTAAGGCTTCTCACAAATCAATTTGTGAGTGGAGCAAAAAATTTCCAGAAGAAATACCAAAGAGAAAAGTGAAGTACAAAAAAGATAATACCATTATCTGCTTTGCAGATGAAAAATTTGTTTGGATAAAGGGTGTAAAAGCTTACTGGTGGAGTATCAAAGATAATTATGGGAATGTTTTAGCAAAAGTAATAACTATGTCACGAGATTATGCTTCAGCTGTTGAATTATTCCGACGAGCAAAGGAAGCAATTGATGGTGAAATACATGCAATAGTGCATGATGGTTTAAGGTCTTATGATAGGGCAGTTAAGAAAGTTTTTGGCAGAAAGTGCAAGAGCATAATAGCAGGAATACAAGGAAAATTCGTAATAATAAACAAAGAGCTTTATTGGATAACAAATAACTCTGCTGAAAGCCTTAACGCACAGATTGACTCTTACTATGCAAGATTCAATTACAATTTTGAGAGTTTAGAGTCAGCAAATAGATTTGCTGATATGTTTATGTACCGCAAGAATCTTAGGGAAGCTTGTATATGAATTCAGAAACCTTATGGGCATCTTCAACTGCTTGGATATAATAGGCATCTATAAAATTTGCGAAATGTCTGCCCATAAGTAAGCTGTTTTCATGATAAGTTTGGTTTAATGAGGATTGCAAAAGGCATTTTTTGAAATGCCAAACATATTTTGGAGATTATTATGTATTGAGGTTAAGGTAACAGTCTCTAAATTGCGAAATCTTTAAATACATCAGTCATCCCATATCTAATCATATAAAGGGTGAAATTTTGGACTTCAAAATAATGAAAATTAAAGCAAGGGAAGTTCTTGATTCTCGCGGTAATCCAACCATTGAGGTTAATTTGCTTACAAAATCCTGCTCGGCAAAAGCGATTGTTCCTAGCGGTGCTTCCAAGGGAATTCATGAGGCATTAGAATTAAGGGACAATGATAAAAAAAGGTATTTTGGAAATGGTGTTCTTAACGCTGTTGAAAAAGTCAATACTTACATTGCGAGAAAAGTTATTGGATTGGATTGCAGAAAACAAAGAGAAATTGACAATAAATTAATTGAGCTGGATGGCACAGAAAATAAATCCAAGCTTGGTGCAAACGCGATTCTTGGCGTTTCTATTGCTTCTTGTAAAGCAGGTGCAATTTGTTCAAATCAAGAATTTTATCAGCATATTCGGAAATTAGCTGGGTCTAAGAAATTTATTCTTCCGATTCCGCAAATGAACGTTATTAACAGCGGCAGGCATATTGGTGTCGACAACGATATACAAGAGCATATGCTAATGCCCTCGGGATTCAGGAAGTTCATCGATTCACTTCGCGCAGGAGTTGAAACCTACCAGACTTTAAAAATTATTATCAAGAAGAAATATGGCGCAAAGGCCATTTTGCTTGGCGATGAAGGCGGTTTCGCGCCGCCAGTGAACGATGTTGAAGAAAGGTTGGAATTATTAATGACTTCAATTGAGGAAGCTGGTTATGATGGAAAAATAAAAATTGCATTGGACTGTGCTGCCTCTGAATTTTATGACGATAAAAATGGCAG
>JAHFQL010000050.1 GCA_023259315.1 Candidatus Woesearchaeota archaeon
ATTTCAATTTCTTTATCCAGCAATGCAATTTTTGCATTCTTAACAACTCTTGGCATTCCAGAATGCACCTTTTCCTTGTCAATAACAATTCCTTTTATCAATTCAGAATCTTCAACTGCACCGCCTGATCTCTTTTCAATCTTTATGTTGTCCAGGTCAATTGTGCCATCTTCTTCTGCAACTAATTTAACTGATTTCACAGCCAAATCACTTAATTTTTCTTTTGCATACTCTGCGCCTTTTCCTGTCATTGCAGTCATTGCAATTTGCTTCAAAATATTTTCATCTTTTGGTGTGATTTTTTCAGCCATATCATTTAGAATTTCCAATGCTTTGTCAGCAGCTAATCTGTAACCTCTTGCTATGACAGCGGGATGAACATCCTGGTCCAATAATTTTTCCGCGTTTTTTAATAATTCTCCTGCAAGAACAACAGCTGTTGTTGTTCCGTCTCCAACCTCGTCTTCTTGAGTCTTTGCAACTTCAACAATCATCTTTGCAGATGGATGCTCTATCTGCATTTCTTCTAGAATTGTAACACCATCATTTGTAACCGTAACATCTCCCATAGAATCAACAATCATCTTGTCCATTCCTTTTGGACCTAAAGTTGTTCTAACAGTTTCTGCCACCATCTTGGCAGCCATTATGTTAGTTCTTTGCGCATCCCTTCCTACGCTTCTGTGTGTGCCTTCCGGCAGGATAAATATTGGTTGTATTTGATCAGACATGAAACCACCTGCAAATGTGCATATCTAGTTCTATATAAAGCTTTGGGTTTATTGTTATTACTATGCAAAGGTAAAAAATAGAAAGGTTTATAAATTATAAATCCCACCAGACAAAGAATGGTAGTCGAAGATCTTGATTTAGAATTAAGGGCAAAATTAGGTTATTCCGATATCCCTCAACATAAAGTAACAATTATTTATGTTCCTGGATTGGGGACAATGGGTAGAGCTTCAAAAAAAATAGCTTTAACTCATAAAAGGCTTCTTCAAAGGGGGATGGACTTAAATGTTGTAAATTTTACATACAAAAGTCACCTAGGCAAAGTTTTAAGTGGATTCGAAAATGACTCTAAAGATTTAAGTGAAATTGTAAAAAGATTAGAAGATATGGGAATACCAAGAGATAAGATTGGTTTATTTAGTGTTTGTTATGGGTCCCATGTTGCATCCCAGTTTTTATCAGA
This sequence comes from Candidatus Woesearchaeota archaeon, assembly GCA_023259315.1. Next base: position 1,196 of record JAHFQL010000050.1, read on the forward strand.
GAACAAGGGTATTGGTTTCGCCATAATGGTTGAACCTTATTTAGGAACAAATAGCTTAAGAAGATCTTTAAGAGGAATGGCTTCACTTGCTAAATATGCATTACGTTCAGTAAGATTACCTAAAATACCAATTGGCCATAGATACGATGGAAATGGTTATATTGATGTTCAATCCTTTGTAGAAAATGATGGTGTTAATATTGATTTCAATGATGATGGTGTACCAATATTAACTCTTATTACAAAAGTACACTGGTTCATAAACCCAAATTATTATTTAAATCCTGAAACTAAAAGCCATACTGTTGTTCTAGTTGATACCCAAAAAATCTCTAAGACGGCACTTAATAATTTTTATGGTAGGATTTATCAATTTTTAGCAGAAATATATTCTCCTGAAGTTCTTAGACCAACTACTTACTCAAACTCTAAAACTCTTTCAGAAACTTTACAAGCTCATTAGCCTTGTTAAAATCCATAAACTCTTCTTTTTTCATTGAAGGTATGTTCTTTGGCTTTTTCTTGTTGAAGATAACCAGATTGTCGGCATCCAGTAATTTTGACAAGGATTCCATCTGCGGATTGACTATATCGCTTACCTCTGTAAAAATTAACTCATCACCTTTCTTTGCAATTATGTCAAACGGCGTTTTTTTTGTTTCGGTTGCATCAAACCCAAGCTCAACATATTTTCTGGAAACCTCTGTCTCAAATTTGCTCTCCCTTTGCTCGCGCTGCATGAAAATATTGACTTCATTGAAAACCTGATGGCCAAATAAATCATATAATTTCATCGCCCTGTTGATTGTCACTTCAGAATTTTCACTTTCATATTTTATTATCATCCTGCTTGTGACTCCAATTTTTTTTGAAAGCGCGTTCAACGAGTACCCGAGCTCTTCCCTTTTTTCTCTTAACTTCCTGCCTACAACAGAAGCTGTCAGGCCAGCCTGGCTTCTCTTGATAAACGGAAACCTGTTATTGATGCAGTTAAAAAACGTATTAAGGTTCAACGTGTATATATTAAACCGTGAGTAGACAATATTATCTTCAAGCTTGCTTCCAGCTTTTTCAGATATGATTAATGAGGACGCATTGATATAAGATGCGACAGCAATCATCTCCTCAGTGTATTGCCTGCTGATTGAATTCGCATCCTCAAGAACTTTAATAAGCAGAATCTGCTCGTTTTTTCTTGCAAGAATATCAAAACAAGTCCTCGTTAAATTTTTTATAGTAAATCCTTTTCTCAATAAAAAAGCGTTTACTTTGTCAAGCAATGTCTGCTTCATGTTTAGAATAGAAAAAATTGCAGTTTAAAAATCTTTTTAAAATTTGTAAAAATAAAATTTATAAATTATATAAAAACCAATTTTGAGAATTTCTAAAAAACAAAAATATATATACGGATTATCACATTAGTCACTTATGAGAATAACAATTTCTGGAAAGGCCGGCTCTGGCAAAAGCACTGTTGCCAAGTTGCTGTCTGAAAAACTTAAGCTAAGGCATTACTCCATAGGGGATTTAATGAGGGTAATGGCAAAAGAAAAAGGAATGTCATTGCTTGAGCTTAACAAGCTTGCTGAGAAAGACAAGTCTATTGATTTTGAGCTTGATGAAAAATTAAAAGAGCTTGGCAGAGCAAAGGATAATTTTGTGGTTGACGGCCGATTGACAGCATTTTTCATTCCGAATGCTGAAGCCAGGGTTTTTCTTGATGCTGATGATAAAGTGAGGGCGCAAAGAATCTTGAAAGACAGAAGGCAGCAGGAAAAAAGCAAAAACTTGAAGGAAGCGATGGGCAAAATCAAAAAAAGGGAGGAAAGCGAGAAAAAAAGATACAAAAAATATTATAAGGTTGATTATTTGGACAAGAAGCTTTATAATTTTGTGGTTGACACAACAAAATTTAATCCAAACCAAGTTGTTGACAAGATAATGAAGTTTATTAAACAAAAATATCAGAAATCTTTATAAATTACTCAATTGTCCCAATTATATTTTTCTAACATGGCGATGATTAAAAAACATGATTTTGTGGAAATTGAGTACACTGGCAGGATTAAGGAAGATAAAACTATTTTTGATACAACTGAGGAGAAGATTGCAAGGGAAAATAATCTGCACGATAAAAATGCTGATTACTCTCCTGTCGTTATATGTGTCGGTGAAAATAATATATTAAAGGGGCTTGAAGAGCAGATGATTGGCAAGGAAACCGGAAAAGAATACACACTTGATGTAAGCTCTGACAATGCTTTTGGCAGAAAAAATGCAAAGCTTATACAATTAATTCCGACAAGCAAGTTCAGGCAGCAGGACATACAGCCATTTCCTGGCTTGCAGCTGAACATCGATGGCGTTTTTGGCGTTGTCAAAACTGTAAGCGGCGGCAGGTGCCTAGTTGATTTCAACCATCCGCTCGCCGGCAAGGATTTGACTTATGATGTCAAAATAAAAAGAATTGTTGAAAATGACAATGAAAAGCTGAAATCTTTGCTGAAAATTCATTTGCATATAAAAGATTCAGTAATCGAATTAAAAGAAGATAGTACCAACATAAACCTGAAAAAGAGCATACCAAAGCAAGCGCAGGAAGAATTTAAAAAGATTGTTGAGAGGACAATGCCAAATATAAAAAATATAAATTTTACTATTCTTGAAGAGAGAAAATGAATAAATTTAAATAGTAGCTACAAACATTTTTCATACTAAAAGGGTGAGTTTGTGTCAACAATAATTGAGCAGGCAATGGAAGCTGAATTGAACAATGAAAATCCTAAGCTACTTTCTATAGAGAGAAAACAAGTGCATCAGGACAGGAGTGTTCAGGATATAGATGCCGAGCTTGAGCAGTTGCTTGCAAAGCAAAGGGCAACCATAAAGGTTGTTGGTTGTGGTGGTGGTGGAAATAACACAATCAACAGAATGAGCGAGGTTGGCATTGTTGGTGTTGAGACAATAGCTATCAACACAGATGCGCAGGATTTGCTTTACACAACTGCCAATAAAAAAATTCTGATTGGAAGAGAGCTGACAAAAGGTCTTGGAGCTGGCTCTGAACCAAGATTGGGAGAAGAAGCAGCTCGTGAAAATGAATCTGACATAAAAAAATCTCTTCAAAACTGCGATATGGTTTTTGTCACATGCGGCTTAGGAGGGGGAACTGGAACTGGCTCTGCTCCAGTTGTTGCAGAGATTGCAAAAAAGCTTGGTGCATTGACAGTTGGTGTTGTAACAATGCCTTTTGCAATGGAAGGCCACAGAAGATATGAAAATGCAGTTGTGGGTTTGGAGAAAATGGAGCAGGTTGCAGACACCTTGATTGTAATCCCAAACGACAAATTGCTTGAGCTGGCTCCAGAGCTGCCGTTGCATACTGCCTTCAAGGTTGCAGACGAGATTCTTACAAATGCGGTTAAGGGAATTGCAGAGCTTGTTACAAAGGCAGGATTGGTAAATCTTGATTTTGCAGACATAAGGGCTGTCATGAAAGGCGGCGGAGTTGCCTTGATTGGTGTTGGCGAATCTGATACAGAAAATCGTGCAATAGAGGCTGTTGAAAAAGCAATAAACAATCCACTGCTTGATGTTGACATCTCTGGCGCGAATGGCGCTTTGATTAATGTCATTGGCGGGGAAGACATGACGCTTGATGAAGCAAGAAAAGTTGTCGAGACAATAAGCGAAAAGCTTGACGAAGATGCAAGAATAATATGGGGCGCTCAAATCTACAAGGATATGGAAAGAACAATAAGAACAATGCTGATTGTTACTGGAGTTAAATCTTCCCAGATTTTCGGTTCAAGCAAGAAAACAGCTGAAAAGAAAAAGAGGGAGATTGAGCAGCATCTTGGAATTGAGTTTTTGGATTGAAAGGTTTATTTCTGATTTTTGTTTTAGTATAATATAATTTGCGAATTATTGATTGAAATTCCAACAACAACACTATTTTTTGTTTTAAATAAGTTGATTTTATAATTACTTGTTGATTGTTATTTTTCATGTTTACTCCTATTAAGTTTTTCTTGGTGGCAAATTTGATGATACAAAATCAACACTGAGTTCTACCCACGCCGAGAGTTGTTTTTCTGTTTTGTATCCATCCTTACTCACATATAAAAATCCCTTCATGGGGCGGCCAGTAAAGTCCATAGGTCCCAAATATGTTATACGCAATTTTCAATAAAGTTTAAAAAGAGTTATTATATACTAATTGAAAATGGAAACTGAAAACCAAACATCTTGGCGGTATAAGATAAGAGCATTTATTCAGGAATCAATTAGAGTTCTGAGAGTAACAAAAAAGCCGGATGCAGTTGAATTCAAGACAGTTGTCAAAGTCAGCGGATTGGGAATTCTGATAATTGGCTTGATTGGTTTTGTAGTGACAATGATTAAATTGTTGTTTTTTTCATGAAAATGCAACTTGCAGAGAGAGTAAAGGAATACGCAAAAGCTTACAGGAATTTAGTTGGGTATTTCCCGCTTAATGCGCTCCCGTGCAAATGATGGAATTGAAAATAGTTTGGATTGATATTAAACATAGTAAAACTATGTCTAATCCTTTATTTTTCACAACCTTTATAAAGAAGTACTTTATTCAATATTTATTCTAGGTTTCTTTTACTTTCTTGAAAAGGCCTAGTCCGTAAACCTTTAAAATTCGGAATAAAATAAAAATGACACGAGAAGACGAAACAATATTTGCTTTAAGAACAACTGCCAACAGAGAAGACCAGGTTATGGATTTTGTTACAAGCAATGCTATCAAGAAAAAGCTTGAGGTTTATTCCGTCATAAGGCCGCATGGCATGCGAGGCTATATTTTCATAGAAGCTGCGACAAAAACAGATGCAGAGCAGGCAGCATTCAATATCCCTTATGCGAGAGGCATTCTTGCAGCTCCTGTTAAATATTCTGAAATAGAGCACATGCTTGAGCAAGTCAAGCATGAGATGAACATCATGAAAAATGATATTGTTGAAATTATAAGCGGCCCATTCAAAAGAGAAAATGCAAAAGTAACAAGAATTGACAAGACAAAAGAGGAAGTTGTTGTTGAATTGCTGGAAGCAGCTGTCCCAATACCAATAACTGTCAAGATGGATGCTGTCAAGGTGATAAGAAGAGAGACAGAAACATCTCCTGCAAAGGAAGAAGAAACAGGGGAAGAAGGTTTGTAAAGATTTTTAAATGGCTATTGGTTACTAAGTGTTAATTTGATATTCATTAATGACATTTAAAATTTGATTTAATAAAAATTCAAAAATGGAATTAGTTGAAAGAGTGGAGGATGCGCATCAAAGCCTTATGCAAGCGAGGCAGCATGGAATAGACGCTGTAAGGGTTAGCGGTAAATCTGATTTAGTCAGAGGTTTTACAAGAGGATTAGGATTGATAAAGGTATATGCTGTTGTCTCCCAAATCCAAGCAGATAACCCCCGTTATAGACAATACGGCTATGGTGAAAGGCTAGCATTCACCTCAGGAGTGCTTGAAGAGCTTGGATGGAATTTGTAAATACCAAAAAAATGCCAAAAGAAAAAGTTGAAGTTTTGGTTGAAGGGGGCAAGGCAACTGCAGCTCCTCCATTAGGTCCAGCTCTAGGGCCAATGGGAGTCAACATAGGTCAAGTTGTGTCTGACATAAATAAAAAGACTTCTTCATTTCAAGGCATGCAAGTCCCTGTCAAAATTTTCATAGACAAGGAAACAAAGCAGTATGAGATTTTTATTGGAACTCCGCCAGCCTCTGGATTGATAAAAAAAGAAGCTAATCTGGAAAAAGGAAGTGGAAAGCCAAAGCATGAAATGGTCGCTGACATTCTTATTGAGCAAGTCATCAAGATAGCAAAGATGAAGGAAACTGCTACATTAGGCAAAGGGCTTAAGGAAAAAGTCAAGGAAGTTATTGGAACATGCCAATCAATGGGAATTCTTGTAGAAGGAAAGCCGGCAAAAGAAACTTTGAGGGATGTTGAAGCTGGATTATTTGATGAAGAAATAAGATTGGAGAAGACAGAATTAACAGCAGAAGAGCTTGCAAAGCTTGAGGAAGAGAAGAAAAGATTGGCTGAAGAGCTTGCAAAGAGAAAAGCTGAATTTGAGAAAGTTGCTAAGGAGATTATTGCTTCAATGGCTGGCAAGGCGAGAGGAGAGATAAAAGCAAAGCTTGTGTTATCTGGAATTCCTGATGAAATGATAAAGGAATTGCTGCCTGTCGAAGGCGCGGCAGCAGCTGCAGCAGCAGGAGAAGCAAAGCCTGCAGCAGGCGCTAAACCAGAAGAGGTAAAGAAAGAAGCTCCGAAGAAGGAAGATAAGAAGAGATAGATTTATTATATTTTTTAGCAAATTATTTAAACTTTATTTCTTGAGTGCAGTTTTATGGTTGAGTTTTTTGGAATTCCCAATATTGAATACATTGGCGGAGGTATTGGAGTAATAGCAATTATTGCATTAATCTGGTTTTTAATGAGAAGGCAACCCGGTAACAGGCCGGCTTTAGAGCGCCAGATGATTGGAGAAGACAAAGAATTACGAAATTTGGATATGGAAGTTCGCCAAGATGAAAATAAGATACACAAAACAGCTGGCGATTTGTATGACGCAATCTCTCAACTACGTGGTCGAGCAGAACAGATTGGAATAAGCTTAGCCGAGCGAGAAGGTGACTACCGCTTTATCGTTGAGGCCCTTCAACTTTTATGGAAAGAAACAACAAATGTTTCAACAGCAATGGAACTTACAGAAAAAATCAGCCCGATGATAGATAGGTATATTCTTAATCTGCCAGTTCAAGACCAAATCATAAGGGCATTGGTAAGTAAAATACCTGAACTTAAAACAAGTCTGCGCCAGCATATAATCACAGAATATCGGTTATTATCCCAGAAAATGAGGTTGTTGAGAAAAGGGTATCAGGAAACTGCACAAGAAGAAGGTGTATCTGACAGGGCAGCCTAATCTTTTAATATCTGGTCTGTTCTTTTAATGTCGATAAATTCCAAAGGAATTTTCGAGCATGCTCAAAAATCACTTGATTTTTGACATTTTTAAATTCAACTTTTTTAAAATATCAACAATTCTTTGCTTTTCTGTCCCAAGCCCCTTCCAATCCAAAACAACAAAATCAACTTTCTCAACTGTTTTTTGAATTGCTTGCTTTATTAATTCTTCATCCAATCTTTCCAGCAAATATTTTGGGCAAATGTGAGAAAATGCAATGTCTGTTCTTAAAACAACTTTGTTGAAATTATTGCAGTAATGAGGGCCGCCAATACCAACAGCGATTTTATAATTTTGATTTTCATTATTTAATGATTCCATTATTGTTTTTGCAATAACTTCTCCATTTGCTGCATCATTCCACTCTTTTTCTGTGCTTCCTATTTCAACAAATACAGCCGATTTTTCAATATAAGGACCATGATGCGTTGGTTCCATA
>JAHFQL010000051.1 GCA_023259315.1 Candidatus Woesearchaeota archaeon
CTGCAGAAGTTGTTGCAAAATATATAAGAGAAAACTCAAATAAGTTTTGATGTGCTTACGCACATTGTGGGCATTCATTTACCCCACTAACGTGGGGAGGCTTAGCCCACTGCTGAATAAACTTTACTTTTAGCATTTTTATTTATCTCTTAGTATGTTTTTCAACAATTGCTTTAATTTTGTTCGTCTCAGGCTCTGAAGGCCATGGAATATTTTCTCCGAATTTCCAGAATTTTTGCCCGTGATACACTAACGGCTCCTTTTCTGTTACAGGATAAACTTCAACTGCCTCGCCTATAAAAGCCACATGGTCCCCAATCTCAATTTTACTGACCAATTTGCACTCTACATTAAGAGTTGCCCCTTCAACCATAAGAGATTTTATTTTTTTTGCCTTGAAGAATTTAAAGCCCAATTCCTTTAGAACAGCAATTTTATCAATATTTTTTCCTGAGTTCCCCCCTGCCACGCTTGCCAAAACATTCTGGTCTTGCGCGCTTAAATTCATGCCAAATTCTTTTGAGTTAATTATATTATCATATGTAGCTTCAGTTGTTTTTAGGCTTATTAATATCATCCCGGGCTGGTATGACACCTGATGAGTCCATTCAGCTGACATAATATTGTCGCCGTGCGGCCCGCTGCTTGTAATCAAGCCGACGTTAGTTACAAACTTTTTTGCAGGGTCGCTTCCCCAAGGTATATCCATTTTCATCACACTCCTAATTTTCTTAAATTAATTAATGTAGTTTATGTTCTTTCTGTCAATTCCTTTTACAAACTCTATGTTGATGTCTTCCGGCTCCTGAAATCCGTTGATGTTTGGATATGCAAGATTCGGTATAAATTTTCCTATATTGGAAGACAGTTGCGTCACTAAATGATTGTTGCCAAAATAATGTTGGCTCATCTCATAAACCAGCTGCCTTGTTTGCTGCTCGTCGTAAGAGCCTATGGAATGTATGTACTCATGCAGCATCACATGAAACAAATAATAATTATAGAGCGAAGGATTTGTTTGCAGTATTCTGGCCAAAGGTTTCTTGTTTATAATTATCATATTTGAATTTAAGGAATAGAAAGCTCCGATAAAGCCTTGGCTGTGCGCCCCCAAATCCGAGACTCCAACCATTAAGCCCGCTTGCTCAGTACCAATATATTCCCTGACAATTTCTTTTACTATCTCAAATACGTCAGAAATGGTTTTTGCTTTTTTGATTTGTAGTTCGTAGTCCATTTTGAAAACAAAACCATACGGCCGGAAAAGAGGGAATCCGGTCCAATACGGCTTAAATGAAGTTAATTATCAATCATTCAGCATCGAAAATGGCGTCAAACCTTTCCCTTAATCTCTGCTCTTTCGCTGAGTTTTCATCTTCTGTCTTGTAATGCTCCATCATTGCCTCAACAAGAAGGTCTGCGATCTGGTCAAGCTTTTTACCTATAGCAGATTCCAATTTTTTCTTGACTTTCTCCTTTATCAGCTCCATTTTTGCCTCTTTCACAAGGCACATCATAATTGCCATTTTATCCTGCTCGCAGAACTTCTCGTGGCAGCATTCACATCCGCTGCTGCATTCGCTTGCTCCGCCCGAACAGCATTTCCCTTCCTCGCATGATTCTCCCATTTTTATTGCCTCCAAAAATTTTTCAGATATAAACATAAAAAAAACTAAAACAAACTAACATCCGCAGTTTCCTTTTCCTTTTGGTTCCATTTTTTGGCCTCTATCATTTATAATGGTTTAAATATCTAATATCGGATATACGATACTAATATATAAATATATCGGTTGTACGATACATATGAGCAGAAATAAAAGAAAATTATAAATACTAATTAAGTTTATTATACTTACTATGGAAGAGTGCTGTTGTGATATGCGTGGATTTCTTAGCTTTATAGTTCTTAGAATGATAGCCAAAAGGAACATGTCTGGGGGGGAGATTAGGCAGGAGATTATGAAAAGAAAAGGCTCAAGGCCAAGCCCTGGCACTATCTATCCGGTTCTGAAGTCTTTGAGCAAGAGCGGTTTTATCAAAGATATCAAAGGCAGCAACAAGATGAAAAAGTATCAAATCACGCAAAAAGGCCATAAAGAGCTTAAGCTTGCAAACATGAAATTCTGCCAGATATTTTACGACATGAGGGGGGAGTTCAGAAGGCATTAATTATACAAATCTTTAAATTTAATAACAGATTTCTGGGCACAATGTCCAAATACAAATTAGTATGTTTTGATGTAGATGGCACTCTGATAGACAATGTAAAGTTCTCTTGGCAGATTTTTCATGATTATTTCCAGACAGACAGGCACAGGAGAGAGGACGCAAGGAAAAAATTCTTCAGCGGCGAAATAACATACATGCAATGGGCAGAGCATGATATAAATTTATGGAAAGAAAAAAATGCAAGCAAGGAAGATTTTTTCAGGGCAATGGGGCATTTAAAGCTCATGAATGGCGCAATTGAGACTTTGGAAGAGCTCAAGAAAAATAACCTGAAGCTTGCCATAATATCGGGCTCATTGAATGTTGTGCTGGAAAAGTTTATACCGAATTACAGGGATTTTTTTCATGATGTTTTTCTCAGCAGGATTTATTTTGATGACAATGGGAATATAGAAAAAATCGAGGCCACAGAATTTGACATGGACGCAAAAGCTCTGGCTTTGAGGAACATAGCTAATAGAGAAAAAATAAGCCTGAAAGATTGTGTTTTTGTCGGCGATTACTTGAACGACATAAAAATAATAAAAGAGGCAGGCCTGGGCATTGCATTCAACTGCGTGCATAAGGAAGTGAAGGAAGTCGCAGATGTTGTCATTGATAGAAAAGATTTGAGGGAGATTCTGGAGTATATACTATAGATTTCTAATAAGTCTTATAGCCCTCTCCAGTCTTTTTTTATTATCATGATGCTTGTATATGGTTTCGAGTTGCTTTTTTGTTAATTTCAATTTTTTGAATTTCTTTATTTGTTTGACAAGTAATGGCATTGCTCTTGTTATGTTGTCAACAATGGCTATTGTTGCGCTCCGGGATGTTCTGGACAAAGGATTCAAATCAATAGCTGTCACTTTTTTGCCATTTTTCGTCAATGCCTCTGCCCTGTCGCCATCTTCCAAAGGCACAAAAACAACATCTGCTTTTAGAATCCCATTTGGATTTACATATTTCCTGTTGGAATTTAAAAATTTGAAATTTATATCTTTTTGAGGCAATAAAATATTTTTTGCACCATGATTCTCAAGATGATGTTTTATTTTTATTTCCCGCTTTTGCGATTCATGAAAAATATTGATTTCAAGAGGAGCATTTATCAAATTTGATAATTTAATTAATTCTCTTGGCACCAGCGCAGCAGCATTTCCATTTACTGATATTACTGGGTTTTTAGCGATCAACAGCAATGCAGCAGCGCTGTCAGCTGATTTTTTTGCAAATTCGTTTGTTTTTTCTCCCAAAAGGTAATCAAATGCCTCTCCCCTGCCATGGGCTATCAGCCCGTGGATTGAGGTTATCCCATTTTTCACACCGTTAACTATCAAGTTTCTTGCCTTTAACGACTTGTACCTTGGATGAGATTTTGGTATCATAATATATGTGCTCCTTTATCAGATATTTTGAATCTAACAGCATCTTCAAATGGCTTATCGCTGAATACGGCATTTCCAAGCATTATCATTGAGGCATTTCCATCATTTATTTCTATACCTTTTATTGCTTCCTTGGTTTTTTTATCTTTTAATAACCAGCTGCCAACTGAAAAGCATTTTGATATTTTTATAATGTCCTTGAATTGAATTTTTTTATTATTTTTTATTAATTGCCGGATTTTTTTTAGTGAAGCATCTGCAGCAGTGCTTACCTTGTCTCTTATTTTCATGTTTTTTATGACTGATTTGGTTGATATTTTGCTGAAATATTTGCAATAAACGTCTATGTTATTTAATGGTATTTTCTTGACAATAAAATGCGAGCTGGGCCTTAACTTAACGCAAAATCCGCCATAAAACTGATTCACAACATCCCCCAAACCAGTTTTATTCTCCACTTCTGCAATATGCGCAATAATTGCCAGCTCTTTATTGGATTTTTTTAGTTTTAATAATTTATTTGTCGCATAGGCAGTTGCCAGCGCGCTTGCCCCGCTCAAGCCAAAACCGTAGCCAAGGGGCAACTTGGATTTGATATGTATCCTTATTTTTTCTTTAGTTAATTTCTTAACTACGTTTCTTACCGTCGGAAAATTTATAGAATGATTGTTGAACAAGATTTTATTTCTCTTTGCTTTATTGACTTCGGCTATAACTCCTTTATTCAAAGTAAATCCAACACCATAAGATCCCATCCATCTTGGCTCCTTACTCTCGTAAATCTTGAATATGCAGCTTATGTTTGCCGGTGCGAATGCTTTAGGGACCATTTTTATTGATTTTTTTGCGCGATTATCTCCAATATTTTATCGGCAACAGTCTTTTTGTCCGCTAATCTGATATGTTGAACTTTTCTTTTTCTGTCAACAACAAAAACCTCGTTGGTGTCAACATAGAAACCCATGTTTGCCCTGCCAACATCATTTGCAACTATCAAATCCGCATCAGCAGATTTTAGCAGGCTGTACGCACTTTCCATCAGTTCTTTTTGTGAAACTTTGTACTCTGCCTTAAAGCCAACCAAGAATATTTTTTTGTTTAAAGATTTTAGCCTTTCAAGTATTTTTGTTGTTGGAGTTAACTCAAGATGCAGACCATTATTGCTTTTTATTTTCTCATCACTTTTACTATTCAATTCAAAATCAGAGACGGCAGCAGCATGTATAACAATATCCATGTTTTTCAGGTATTTTTTTATTTTAATGAACAAATCATTTGCTGTTGTGAACTTTTCCTCTTGCATGTTATAATTTGGCTCTGCTGAATTGTGGCCCCTTAATAAAGTGACATCAGCTCCTCTCAAAAATGCCTGCTCTGCCATGCTTGTCCCCATTTTTCCTGAGCTTTTGTTTGTTATTATCCTCACAGGGTCTATCTCCTCAAAAGTGGCCCCTGCCGTCACCAAAACTTTTTTTCCCTTTAAAATACTTCTTTGCTTTAGCAACAATATCATTCTGTCCAAAATTCTCTTTGAATCTGCAAGCCTTCCAACTCCTTTGTAGCCGCAGGCCAACTCGCCATATTCAGGAGTGACAAAATGATAATTCAAGCTTTTTAATTTACTAACATTTTCCTGTACAATTGGGTTCTTCCACATTTTTACATTCATGGCAGGGCATATGAGCACAGGGGCGATTGTTGCTGTAATCGAAGTAGTCAATAAGTCATCTGCAATTCCATTCGCTATTTTTCCTATGATGTTTGTAGATGCAGGGCATATAAGGAATAAATCGGCAATGTCTGCCACTGAAATGTGCTTTATAGGCTTATTTTTTTTGATGTATTCAATAAAATTAACTTTTGGATGGAATAATGTTGTGTGCACTTCATTTCCACTTGCTTTCTCAAAATCTTTGATATCAACCAGATGCGTGGACGCCTCGGTCATTATTATATGCACGTCTGCGCCGTTTTTTCTCAGTTCTTTGATTAATTTCAGTACCTTGTAACAGGCTATGCCGCCGGTAATTCCAATTACTATATTTTTTCCTTTCAAAATATTATTCTTCATATACTAAAAAACAAAGAAATATTGGTTTATAAAGGTTGGTGCCTCTCTAGATTTTTTAATGAAAACTATGTCCCTCATCAGGAAATTTCTTTTCCCTTACATCTTTGGCATAATCTTCAAATGCTTTTCTCATTTTGCTGCCAATTTCAGTATATCTTTTCAAAAACTTTGGCTTGAAGTCGCCGTAAAGCCCAAGAATATCGCTGGTAACAAGAACCTGCCCATCGCAATGAATGCCTGCGCCTATGCCAATTGTGGGTATTTCTATTTTTTTTGTGATTGTTTCTGCAAGCGTCAATGGGATGCACTCAAGAACAACAGAGAAGCATCCGGCTTTGTCTAATTCTTCTGCCTCCTGCAGAATTCTTTCTGCGCCCTCTTTATCTTTTCCCTGCACCTTGAAATTAACTATTGTTTGCGGCGTTAATCCAATATGCCCCATCACCTCAATCTTATTTTTAACAAGAAATTCTGCAATTTCCGGCTTATTTTCAATTTTGACAGCATGAGCTCCAGATTCCAAGAACAGTTTTGCATTTTTTAACGCATCCTCTTCATTATCGTAAGTTCCAATGGGCATGTCCCCGACAATTAAAGTGTCTTTTGCCCCTCGCGCAACTGCTGACGTGGCTCGAATCATGTCATCCATTGTGACTTTTGTTGTGTTTTCATAGCCCAAGACAACCATTCCCAAAGAATCTCCGACAAGAATAATGTCAACTAATTTATCCATCAATTTTGCAGTAGGAAAATCATAAGCAGTGAGCATGGCTATCCTCTGCCTTGACTTCATTGATTTTATTTCTTGGACTGATTTCATTTGCCTTTCACTTTTTCAGATACTTAAAACTATATATATATAATGCGACATAAAGTGGTATGGTTATGAGTGTGCCTAGGAAATCAGCATAAACATAATTTGTTTTTTCTTGCAAAATTGGCACTGTAAAGTTTATGATTACATACCACGCAATAAAAAGCCAAAAATAAACCTTCCAGTAAAATGATTTTAATATTTTTTTCCCGAATGCTAAACCATATAACCCTATAAGAGAAGGAATGGATACTATGAAATCAATTGAATTTATTAAACCCAGATAATGCCACGATATATAATAGCCGTATATCACAATTAGCACTAAAATTATAAGATAAATTTTCCAAAATAATTTATTTAGAGTTTTTTCTTTCTTCACTTTTAATCCTCTCCATCAAAGCAGCATAAATTATCGGCATTGCAATAGTCGCATCACAAATCAAGTCAACAAACTTTGCTTTAGGGTTCATTTTTCCCCATGAAATTCCCTCTTTCAGTTCCGCGCCTGAACTTCCCCCTGGCTCTGGCCTGTCCATCGTAACCTGCACGCCATAAGAGGCCATTCTTGGCGAAAGCTGCATTGCCTGCTGGATGTAATTTTTTGGAACTCCGCCTCCAAAATAAATTACTCCGCATTTTTTTGCAGTCCATGCAATGTCAATTATCTCTTTCAAGTCCTCAAAAGCTCTTGTCTCAGAATCTTTTCCTTTTGCCAATTGCCCCCAAACCATCAAGCCTATCCCGGAGTCAGATATTGCAGGGCAAAATAATGGAATTTTGTTTTCAAAGCAAGCCTTGCAAATTGACTTTTTTGGCGTTAACCTTCCAAGCTCCCATAAAAATTCCTTGATAGATTTTTTACTCTTCAGGCTATCAAAATTCTTCGCTATGAAGTCTTCCATTCCCTCATAAATCTTATTGGGCATGTAAGACTCATAAACCCTGTCAAATCCCTTTTTGTGCAATTCCGCATCGTCAGCGTCTGCGCTTCCTTGATAATGCCTATAACCCAAAGCTTCTCCCAAATCATGGGTCAAGGTTGCTCCTGTTGTGACAACAGCATCTACCCATTTATTTTCAATCATCTCAATTATTATTTCCCTCATTCCTCCAGGCACCAAAGGGCCAGCCAATCCGAGAAATACTTTGCAGTCTTTGTCCTTAATCATTGCTTCGCAGATATTCACAGATTTTCCAAGCCTTCCTCCTGCAAGAACTCCGGCAGAATCCATTTTCTTGACTAGCTCGTTGACTGTTAAAGTTTTGTCAATCTTTACGTGATTTACTGGCTTCATTTACTTATAAGAATTAAATAACTTATTATAAATGTTTATATTTTCTTATAATTATTGTAAAAAGATTCTTCTAAAATTAAGTCAAAGTGAAAGGAATTTCTCTTTTTTCATCCTTTCTGCAATGGACTAACAATCTAAATTTTCCGTCTTTTTTTTCTAAGAATGGACTTAATGACAAGTAATCATCTCTGTTAAATGAAGCTACGTTATTTAATCCTACCATCAGAACGGTTTTAACCAAACCGCCCATTTCCATTTCTCCAAAATAAGCAATTTTATCTCCAAATTCTTGTATCCAATAAATTGATTTAAATTTTGGATTGATATCGCCATAAAATTTACCTTCATAATAAGTTCTGACTTGCTGTAACCCATCTTCATCTATTGCCACGTAAACAATTTTGCCGCCCAAAAATCGTAAAGCTGGGTTTTGAGCCCTAAGCGTCTTTAGATATGCTTCTAAATCATTTCTAGATAAATGTAGGTATAAACCTGGATCCAAAAACAAATCAATATGTTTTGGAAGTCTATGCGTTCTAATTCCAAAGTGCTCTGGTCCTTCATTTCCTTCGCAATTAACAACCCATTTTTCGTTTCTTTTTTGTGCAGCATAATCTAATTGCCCATTTGCAACAATTGGAGGAACTGCTATATCTTTATACCATGGGCCTTTATAATCGCCAATATTTACTCTTTTGCGAGCTTTGATTAAAATCTCCCTAAGAAGATAATGGTCATGTTCAGAATGCACTAATCTGTCTACGTTCCTAAATCTTTGTCTTGCATTTACTATATCGATTTCTATGACAACTTCTTCTAGTCTACTAATCGGT
>JAHFQL010000052.1:0-5778 GCA_023259315.1 Candidatus Woesearchaeota archaeon
AAACTAACAATTATCATGTAGTACAAGATTGCTGTTATTCAATACCGTGTACGTGCCATCGAAGATGGTACAATTTTTTGATAAAACTTTTTTCGAAAAAAAGTTTCGTAGTAAAGGGGCGAAACCGTTTATGCAAAAAGCAAGAATAAAACTGGCAAGCATTGACATCAACAAAGTCAATGAAGTATGCAGCTACATCAAAGACATAGCTGACAAAACCGGTGTTGATATGCGAGGGCCAATTCCTTTGCCAACAAAAAGACTGAAAGTTACGACAAGAAAAAGTCCGGATGGTGAGGGAACAGCAACTTGGGAAAGATACGAGATGAGAGTGCACAAAAGGTTGATTGACTTGGGATTAGATGAAAGGGCTTTGAGACTGGTGATGAGAGTTCCTATTCCTGAAGGATTGAATATTGAAATAGAGATGATGGAATGATTTTTTAAAAGCTGCAATTACTGCAACAAACAATCTATTTGCTATCCCAAATCCTGCAATCCATCAATTATATTCAATGCTTTCAGCAAATCATCTTTCTTAACTATTACTAACAATTCAGGAGCACAGCTCATAATCTCAACAATATTAATTCTTTCTGAATTCAGGCTTGATGCTACTAAAGCCACAATTCCTTTAATGTCCTGCGCTTCTTCTGTAAATTGCAAATTAATTTCAACTAATTTTTTATCAATAGATATCACATCATTCTTATTAAAAATATTGTAGAACTTATCCATGTTTTTATCATCAATAATTATTGCAATACTCTGCTCTGCCTGTATTACTCTTATTATCTCACCTTTTTCTATATCCACAATAGAATTCAATTTGCTTATTGACTCAACACTTCTTTTGTTTTTGCTAACTCTTAAATCAACTATATCGCTTCTTGTCTTTACTGCAATCTTCAGGAATATTTTTCTTAAGTTTTTGTCGCTTTCATCTTTTTCAGTTTTTTTGTATCTCCTTACTGCGCTTATGACGGCATCCATATTATTGTCCTTCAAATCAAGCTTTTCTATTAAATGCCTCGACAAAGCCCTTAAACTTATTATGTTATTGAAAAGGCATCTCCTTATTACAAAATCGCTGTCTAAGTATTTTTTTACTCTGTCCGTTATATTATTTTGTGTCATAAAAGACCTATATGGGTCTTTATTTATAAATTTATTGATTTTGTGCCACAATCTTTAAGTATCTTTGTTTGTTTCGATTGTTTATGGAAAATAATTTACCTGATAAACATGTAGACTTTCTTTTTGATAGTTTAATTTCTGTATCTTGGAACTAAGTGTTGTTTTATTGTGTAAAATGACAGACGATCAGCTATACAAAAATTTTGAGATAGGAAGCGTAGTTCCGATAGTGGAAACACTTCCTTTTGCAATAAATTCGGTTGAATATTTTGCTAAATTATCAGATTATGGGAGAAAAAGTAATTCACTTCTTTTTGAATCAGCACCTATAGCTCCAAAATATGGGGAAAGAAGCCTTGGAACTGTTGACCCCTGTCTAAAAATAATAGGTAAGAATGAATCTTTTCAAATTCGTGCATTAAATAAAACCGGCATACGATTTATTGATTTTCTTAAAGGAGATTTTGATTTTTGCGATGAGGTAGAATACAGAAAAGATATGATTTTAGGAAAATTAAAGCCCAAAAGAAAAAATGTAAGCGAGGATGAAAGGCTCAAATTAAAGAATCATACAGATATCTTAAGAAAGATTGTGTTTAAATTCAAAACCTCCGCAAAGCCATTTATTCCTTATTGCGGCCTTTTCGGCTCTATATCCTATGATTTTATAGATCAGTTTGAGGATTTGCCTAAAAATAAATCAGACTTATTGGAAGATCCGGATTATTTATTGTATTTTGCAGACAATCTTTTTATGGTTGACCATAAAGAGCAGAAAACTCATTTTGTTGCAAATGCTTTGGTTACTGATGATTATGAAACTACTTATGATGATTGCATCTCAAAGATTAATAATTATAAGGATTTAGTTAATAAAAAAATTGAGTATAATACTGGAATAGATAAGACTCTAAATAGATACAATACTAAATTTGAAAATGATACGAGCAGAGAAGAATTTATTGAACAGATAAACAAGATAAAAAAACATATTCTTGCTGGTGATATATATCAAGCTGTAATCTCAAGAACAATTAGTACTAGATTTAATGGAAATAATTTTGATATTTACACAAAACTAAGAGAAGTTAATCCCAGCCCTTACATGTTTTATATTAATAACGGAGATGGGGTTTTACTGGGATCTTCTCCTGAAATGAATTTAAGAGTTCAAGGCGACAGAGAAAAAATTGTTGAGGTAAGGCCGATTGCAGGAACAAAGCCAAGAGGAATAATAAATAACAAAATAGATTCTGATATGGATTTAAGATATGAGACAGAATTAAAAACTGATGCAAAAGAAATTGCAGAGCATACGATGCTTGTTGACTTAGCAAGAAATGATATTGCAAGGATCTCAAAGCCAGGAACAAGAAATGTAGAAGAACCTTTTGCAGTTGAGAAATATTCTCATGTACAACACCTTGTTTCAAATGTTAGAGGAATTCTAAAAAATGACTTGGATTCTTTGCATGCCTATCTTGCAACAATGAATATGGGAACTTTAACCGGTGCTCCGAAAGTTGAGGCAATGAAACTGATTAGATTGTATGAAAAGACAAAAAGGGGATTTTATGGCGGAGCTGTTGGGTATTTAACACCAAGCGGTGATATGGACAGTGCAATATTAATACGCTCAATAAGAATTAAGGATAGCAAAGCTTATATTAGGGTTGGAGCTGGAATTGTTTATGACAGCAATCCTGAATCTGAGTTTATTGAAACGGAACAAAAAGCTAAAGCCTGTTTGAAAGCCATTGAATCCGCAGGTGCTTGAAATGAACATTCTAATGATTGATAATTTTGATTCATTTACATTTAATCTAGTAGATGAATTTGAGAAAAGAAACTGCAAGGTTTTTGTTTATAGGAATAACATTAATTTTGAGGATTTTAAAAATAAAGTTGACGAAATAAATCCAAAATTAATAGTAATATCTCCCGGACCTTCAACTCCAAAAGATGCAGGCATTTCTATTGATGTGGTAAAAAATTATTCTGGGAAGATTCCTATTTTTGGCGTTTGCCTCGGGCATCAGGCAATAATTGAGGCATTTGGAGGGATTGTTGACAATGCTCCTGAAGTATTTCACGGCAAGCCATCTAAAATAATTCATGATAATAAAAAAATCTACAGGAATCTTAATAACCCAATGCAGGTTGCAAGGTATCATTCCTTGGCTGGATTAAAAATTCCTTCTAATCTTGAAGTAACTTCAAAAACAAATAGTGGAATTGTTATGGGAGTTAGGCACAAGGAATTTTTTGTTGAAGGAGTGCAATTTCATCCTGAAAGCATTCTTACGCCTGATGGTGGTTTAATGATTGAAAATTTATTGGAGGAATTAAAATGATTCAGGAAGCAATATCCAAGCTGGTTTTGAAGCAAAACCTTACATTAGAGGAAGCAGAGAATGTAATGAATCACATAATGGAAGGCAAAGCCACAAACGCACAGATAGCCGCATTTCTAGTTAGTTTGCGGCTTAAAGGAGAAACAATTGATGAAATTACTGCATGCGCAAAGATAATGAGGCGCAAATCTACTATAATTCATCCTAAAGTTAAATATTTAGTTGACACATGCGGAACCGGAGGAGATAATTCAAGCACTTTTAACATATCAACAGCAGCTGCTTTTGTTGCAGCAGGAACGGGAGTTGCTGTTGCAAAGCATGGGAATAAATCAGTCAGCTCAAAATGCGGAAGCGCTGATGTTCTTTCTGCTCTTGGAGTTAATATTGAGTTGCTGCCAGAGCAAGTTGAGAAATGTATTGAAGAAGTTGGAATGGGATTTATGTTTGCTCCAATGTTTCATCCTGCAATGAAGCATGCACTTGCTGCTAGGAAAGAAATTGGAATAAGAACTGTGTTTAACATGCTTGGACCCTTAACAAACCCTGCAAATGCAAAATCGCAATTGATTGGAGTGTTTAATTCAGATCTTTTAAATATTTTTGCTGAGGTTTTGAGGAATCTTTATGTGAATCACGCATTAATTGTTCATGGCAATGGGTTGGATGAAATAACTGTTTGTGGAACAACTAAAGTTTGTGAATTAAAAAATAGTTCAATTAGAAATTATGAAATAAATCCTTCTGATTTTGGATTTAAAATTGGTTCGATGGAAGAATTAAAAGGAGATTCTGCTGAGCAGAATGCTAAAATTATATTAGAGATTTTAAATGGGGCTAAAGGCCCAAAAACGGATATTGTTTTGCTTAATTCTGCTGCAGCTTTGCTGACAACCGGAATTATAAATGATTTTAAGGAGGGGATAGAGCTCGCAAAGCAGTCGATTGATTCAGGAAATGCCATCAAAGTACTTGAAAATTTAATTAAATTTACCAACCAAAATGCTAAGCAAGATAATTGAAAATAAAAGGAAAGAAGTTGAATTGGCAAAGAAATCGATGCCTTTAGATAGATTTAGAAATAAACTTAGTAATTCTACAAGAAATTTTAAAGATGCTTTATCAAAAGATAAATTAAACCTTATTGCTGAGTTCAAAAGGAATTCACCTTCTAAAAACATTCATGAAAAACAATTTGATATTAAAAAAATTATCGGTATTTATAACCGATATGCTGATGCTGTTTCTGTTTTGACCGACAGCAGATTCTTTTTAGGCAGCCTTGGTGATATGAAAGAAGTAAGCAATTTAACGCATCTTCCTATATTAAGGAAAGATTTCATAATCGATGAATACCAGATTTACGAATCCAGGTTGTATAGTGCAGATGCTATTTTGCTGATATCTTCCATTCTTTCAGAAGAGCATATTGACAGTTTTATTGAGATTGCTAATCAATATAACATGAATTGTTTAGTTGAAATACATACAGAAAACGAGTTGAATAACATTCTTAGGACAAAAGCACAGATAATAGGGCTAAACAACAGGAATCTTGATACTTTGGAGATAGATTTGAATACAACACTAAGAATTGCAGATAAAATTCCATCAAATAAGATAATAGTTAGTGAAAGCGGGATTAAGGATAAAGATTATGTCAATAAAATAAGAAATAAAGTAAATGCAATGCTGATTGGCTCACAATTGATGAATTCTAATAATGTTGAAAATGAAATAATTGATTTAATCAAATGACCAAAATAAAAATCTGCGGAATAACAAATTATGAAGATGCAAAGAACACAGTTGATTTAGGTGCAGATTTTTTGGGGTTTAACTTTTACAGCAGAAGTCCAAGATGTGTTAATTTAAAGACTGCTAAAAATATTGTTGAAAAATTGCAAAAAAATGTTTTAAAGGTTGGAGTTTTTGTCAATGAAAAGATTGATAATATTAATGAAATTGCTGATTATTGCAATCTTGATTTGATTCAATTATCGGGAGATGAAGATTTTGGTTATGTTAAAATATTGAAAAAATCAACAAACAAGAAGATAATCAAGGTTTTTAGGATTAAGAAAGGAGATGAAATAAAGAATTTTGATAAATTTGATTTTGATTATTTCATGTTGGATACTTTTAAAAATGGATTTTATGGAGGAACCGGGCAGGATTTTAATTTAAATCTGGCAAATGGATTTGACAATAAAAAATTGTTTTTAGCAGGCGGATTAAATGAAAAGAATGTTAAGACAGCAATACAAAAAGTCAATCCTTTTGCTGT
>JAHFQL010000052.1:5878-8564 GCA_023259315.1 Candidatus Woesearchaeota archaeon
AGAAGTTTAATTCTGAATTAAAAGAATTGTTTGAGAAATATGCAGGAAGGCCAACGCCTTTAACTTATTGTGAAAACTTAAGCAAGAGACTAGGCTGCAAGATTTACCTTAAAAGGGAGGATTTGCTGCATTCTGGTGCTCATAAGATTAATAATGCTTTGGGACAGGCTTTGCTTGCAAAATACATTGGTAAGAAAAGATTAATTGCAGAAACAGGCGCAGGTCAGCATGGAGTTGCAACAGCTACTGCGGGGGCAAAGCTTGGATTCAAGGTTGATGTTTACATGGGAACAAAAGACATTCAAAGACAGCAGCTCAATGTTCTTAGAATGAAATTACTTGGTGCAAATGTAGTTCCTGTTGAATCCGGGTCCAGAACCCTTAAGGATGCAATAAATGAATCTTTAAGGGACTGGACTGCAAATGTGCAGGACACCCATTATCTTCTTGGCTCTGTGCTTGGGCCGCATCCTTTTCCTACAATGATTAAATTTTTCCAGAGTGTAATTGGAATGGAAGCAAAAAAGCAGATTATGGAAATGGAGGGCAGATTGCCAACTATGATAATTGCTTGTGTTGGGGGTGGAAGCAATGCGATTGGAATCTTTAACGAGTTCCTTAATGATAAAAATGTCAAGTTAGTTGGAGTTGAAGCCGGCGGAGAAGGAATTTCCTCAGGAAAACATGCTGCAAGGTTTGCTGATAAAACAATTGGAAGAGTTGGAGTTTTACATGGGACAAAAACTTATGTCTTGCAAGATAAATATGGGCAGATTAGGAATACATCTGCAATAGCTGCAGGCCTTGATTATTGCGCAGTCGGGCCTGAGCATAGCTTATTGCATGAAATAAAAAGAGTTGAATATACTTATGCAACTGACTCAGAGACGCTTGAGGCTTTCAGAATACTTAGCAAAGAAGAAGGAATAATTCCGGCACTTGAGTCAGCGCATGCTGTCGCTTATGCTTTGAAAATTGGCAAGACCTTTAAGAAAGAGGATATTATAATTATTAATTCAAGCGGAAGGGGAGATAAGGATTTAGATCAGGTGCGGGATTTGATTTAATAAAATGGCAGAAGCAATTTCATATTTGATTATGGGAATTATTCTTGGTACGGTTGCTGGAATTTCTCCAGGACCTTTGCTTACTTTGGTTATATCTCAAACATTAAGATACGGCAAGAAAGAAGGGCTTAAGGTATCGATTGCCCCTTTAATTGCAGATTTGCCGCTTATTTTAGTTTCTGTGTTTTTAATAGCTGAGCTTACAGATTATGATAATATTTTGGGAATCATTAGTTTAGTCGGAGCCGCATTTTTGATTTACTTAGCTTATGAATGTTTATCATCTAAAAAAATTAATCCAAAACAGAGTGATGTCGAGAGTAAGTCACTTCAAAAAGGGATTATAACAAACATGCTAAACCCACATCCATATTTGTTCTGGTTTTCTGTTGGCGGGCCAATTATGCTTAAAAGCTATAACGAAAGCATACTTGCCATGGTTTTATTTATTTTTGGTTTTTATTTTTGCTTGGTTGGCTCGAAAACAGCTGTTGCATTTTCAGTTGATAAATCCAAGAAATTTTTTAAATCAAATGTATACCTTTACATCATAAAATTTCTTGGAATTTTGCTGTTAGTATTTGCTATAATTTATATCAATGATTCCTTAAATTATTTAACCAAATGAAATCTTACAATGAAGTTTTTTCGGAATTGAAAAAGAAGAAAGAAGGAGCTTTAATCGCTTTCATTGTAGCTGGCGATCCAAATTTTGAGACAAGTATTGGAATAGCAAAGAAGATTGTTGATGCTGGCGCAGATATACTAGAAATCGGGCTGCCTTTTTCTGACCCGATTGCTGACGGCAAGACAATACAAACAGCTGACATAAGGGC
This sequence comes from Candidatus Woesearchaeota archaeon, assembly GCA_023259315.1. The sequence goes on from JAHFQL010000052.1 coordinate 7,782, forward strand.
TTTGCAAAGCGGAATGAATACTGATAAATTCTTTGAGTTTATTTCTGAATTGAGGAAATATACAGATATCCCTATTGGCGTATTGTCCTATTACAACCTGATTTATCAAAGGGGTGTAGAGAAATTTTGCAGTGATTCAAAGAAAGCAGGAATTAACAGCATTCTTGTTGCAGATATTGTCATTGAAGAGAGTGATTTAATAGTTGAAAATGCAAAAAAATATGGAATAGGGGCTGTTTTTATGATTACGCAGCTTACAAGCGATCCCAGGATTAAGGAAATATCTTCACATTCAACAGGTTTTATTTATTTGGTATCCAGGCTGGGTGTTACCGGAGCTAGCGATAGTTTGGACAAATCAACATTGGATTTAATCAAAAGAACCCGCAAATTTACTTCAAAGCCATTATGCGTAGGATTTGGGATTAGCAATCCAACTCATGTAAAAGAAGTTATCCACGCAGGTGCAGATGGAGCTATTGTTGGCAGCGCAATAGTTGATTTGATTGGGAAGAATCTGGATGATAAAGATAAGATGCTTAAAGAAGTTGGGGATTTTGTTAAAGAACTTAAGCAATTAAAAATGTCCACTATTCATTAAACGAAAGATTTAAAAACACTTATTTAATCTCATTAATAATATGGAAAATATCGTTTCGAGCTCAAATTTGAATTCAAGTTTTCTTAGATTTAGCTATTTTTATTTCTGGCAGTAAGCCAGACCACTATAATATTTTAACATTTACAACTTCAAGCTTATTAGATTTATTTTTAAACAGAGAA
>JAHFQL010000053.1 GCA_023259315.1 Candidatus Woesearchaeota archaeon
AAAGAAGAAGACAATGTTTTATAAAAGTTACTAATCAATTAAGAATTTAATCTTAGTGGTAAATCATCATTTGAGGTATCAAATTGAATTTCGCCTGCATGAAATCCGCTGCCATGAGATGTACCTAAACTAACAGGAATAATAACATCTTTATGATTCCTAAAATATTCTTCAACTCCTTCATGATATTTTGAAGGATAAGATATTTGTCCTTCTTCAATATCAATTCTGCCATCGAGCCAATAGCCTATGCTATAAATCACTTCAACAATTCTAGGACCATCTATTAAAAAAATTTGATTTTTCAAAGAAAATAGCCGAGAAAAGTATACGTAGCCATTCTCGTCGCTGATTATAGGATCGAAACCGGTTCTGTGTAACATTGGCAGAACCTTTTTACCTTGCGTAATAAATCTACCAAGACGCATTACTGCGTTTTCCACTCTACGATTTTTATCTTCCAAAAGTTGTTTTACTCTAATATCTATAGTCATTTTCAGATATTTACAAAATGTCAAATAAACTTCTTTATCTTATCAGCATATTCCTTCATTTCATCGCCTTCATATTTCAAATGACTCCATTTAATTCTTAGTCTGTCTTTCTGGAATCTTGGAATCAGATGGATATGTGCATGGTTAACAATCTGCCCGGCTTCCTTGCCGTTGTTCATCACGATATTAAAGCTGCCATTGCCAAAGCTTAAAGACAATGCTCTTGCGATTTTTTTTGCTGCTTTAACGGTTGATACTAAATCATCTTCATTCATTTCTACTAAAGTTTGCGAGTGTTTTTTTGGAACAACAAGGCAATGGCCTTTGTTGGCTGGCATGATGTCAAGGAAGCCTATAACTTTATCATCTTCGTAAACCTTTGCAGCCGGTACCTTTCCATCAACAATCTTACAGAATATGCAGTCTTCCATTTTTTACTTTATTTCAACAAATTCTAACTTGTCATTTCCAACATCAAGCAATGCTATTGTATAAGGACGTATTCTGAATAAGGCGCCTGGATTAATAATTCTTGTTTTGCTTATTTTTTCATCTCTTTTGATATGCGTGTGGCCTGTCAATACATAGTCATATTTATTGCTTTTGATTGCATTGTCCAGTTTCTCTTTTTTTGTTCCATGATAAACATAGAATTTCTTGCCTTTGTATTCAAATTCTTTTTCATCTGTTACTTCCTCAAATCCAAGCTCCTTTGCTTTATTATTCAATCCAATTTTCTCCCCATCGTTATTGCCAAAAACAAATTTCATCTTCAACCCTTTGAAATGCTCAAGCATCGGAGGGCTTATTATATCGCCGCAATGCACAACAAACCCCACATTCTTTTTTTTAAAGATAGCTGCAGCTTTTTTAATTGCTTCTTCATTTTCATGCGTGTCTGAGATTATGCCGAGCATTTTAAATTAAAATGGACCGGCCGAGATTTTCAATTTTATTTTTGAACTCGGAGCCTCACCCAAGCCAAGGGCGCGTTATATTTCCCAACCGTTGCGAACGATTAGTGAGCACTTGGAGCTTTATGCTCCGCTGCATGTCAACCGAGCAACCAGTTGCCGGGTTTAACTACCGGCCCATTATTGAAGAAGAAAAATAAATTCTTTAAAATACTTTCTTAATTAATGTATAGGCGAGGCTGAGTGCTATGGCAAGAAAACGAAGCCGAGTACAAGAATTTGCCGAAGGCGTATTGATAATTTTTTGATATTTTAATATCGTAGAATTAATCTTTATTTTGCAGCCAGCCTGACATCTCCTTCATGAACTGTTTTTCTTCCTGCATGCTTTGATATTTGCGCTGCTTTTGAAGAAATCTTGACAGCTATGTCTGTAAGCACATCTGCAAAAGCGTCGACAGCATCTGCAGAAACTCTTTTGGCTCCTGATTTCATTAGAATTCTTGCAACAGATGCTTTTGGAATTGTAGAAGTTTTTCTTCTCATCAAACCCCCCTTAATAATTAAAAATTTAGGGAGAAAATCAAAAAGAACCCCTTCAGTCTTTGTGTAATCATTTTTCGTAGCATAAGTTATTTAAATAACTTTCTATTTTGTGGAATTATGGATGAATCTCTTAAAATCACGATAAAAAAATATGCTTTGCATAACGCCATCAAGTACAAAGGCAAAGCAAATCCAGGCGCTGTAATTGGCAAAGTCCTTGCTGAAAACCCGGACCTAAAGGACAAGGCAAAGGAAATAGGCAAGGAAGTGCTCCATATTGTAAAGGAAATTAACAGCATGCCATTAGAAAAGCAGGGAAAAAAGCTGCAGGAGCTAGCGCCAGAATTTCTGGATGAAAAAGAAGAAGCAAAAGAAAAAGACATTTTTGAGTTTCTCGGCATAAGGGAAGGCCAAAAAGTAGTGACGGCATTTCCGCCTGAGCCAAGCAAGTATCCCCACATCGGGCATGCAAAAGCAATTATTATAAATTACGAGCTTGCAAAACGCTACGACGGAACTTTTTACCTAAGGTTTGAGGACACAAACCCTGAAATGGCTGAAGCTGATTTCTATGAGTCGAGTTTACAGGATTATAAATGGCTAGGCATCAAGCCGGATAAAATTGATTATGCATCTGATTTCATGGAGGAATTCTACAAGTATGCTGAAAAAATAATAAATGAGAATCATGCTTATGTCTGCTCCTGCAGCCAAGCAACAATAAGGGATAATAGGAAAAATGGAGTTGAATGTCATTGCAGGTACAATCAAATTGAAGCTAACTTGCAAAAATGGAATGATATGTTCAAGGCAAGAGCTGGAAAATATGTTTTAAGGCTTAAAGGCCATATGAAAAGCCCTAACACAACTTTAAGGGACCCAATCATATTTCGAATTTTAGATGCGCCGCATCCAAGAAAGAAAAAGAAATACAGGCTTTGGCCAACATATGATTTTGAAAGCGCAATAATGGACGGCATTGAAGGCGTAACGCACCGATTGAGAAGCAAGGAATTTGAGTTGAGAAATGAACTGCAAAGATTGATTCAAACTCTTGCTGGTTTCAGGGAAACAAAAATTTACGAGTTTGCAAGGTTCAATCTTGAAGGTGTTGAAAGCTCCGGCAGAATTATAAGGGAAAAAGTCAAGAAAAAACAGCTAATTGGATGGGACGACCCTTCATTGACAACTTTGATTGCATTAAGAAGGAGAGGATTTTTGCCGGAAGCAATTAAAGAGTTTGTGCTCTCAACAGGCTTGACAAAAACAGAATCAGTTCTCACATGGGATGATTTGATAGTCCATAATAGAAGACTGCTTGACTCAAAATGCAATCGCTATTTTTTTGTTGACAACCCAAAAGAAATCAAGATTGAAAATGCGCCTAAGCAGGCTGCAAAATTAAAGGTGCATCCGGATTTTCCAGACAGAGGTGTAAGAAAATTTGAAACAAAAAATAGATTTTACGTTGCAGAAAAAGATTTCGAACGGTTTAAAGATGAAAAATTATACAGGCTGATGGACTGCTTGAATTTCAAGAAAGCAAAAAATAAATTTGTTTTTGATTCATTGGAATACGAAAAGTACAAGAAGCAAGGAGATTTAATAATACATTGGCTGCCTGTTGAAAAAGGCTTGGTAAAAGTTGAAGTGATGATGCCAAACAAGGAAGTAAAAAAGGGGCTTGCAGAACCATTGGTAAAAAACTTGAAAGTCGGTGATATTGTGCAATTCCAAAGGTTTGGATTCTGTAAATTGGATAAAAAAGAAAAAGACAAATTAAGATTTTGGTACACGCATGGTTAAAAAAAATTTTAAATTTTTTGATAATAAGAATAATGCGATAGGAAAGAAACAAGAAAATAAATAATAATATTAATTTTACATTAAATTGAACATTCAGCAAACAAAAATTAAAATTGATAAAAAATTAAACAATATGAAAAAAACCAATAAATACAGGATATGTCCTAAATGTAAAAGTAAGAATGTAAGCCCGGATTTTTCCATAAAAACTTTTGGTGAAAAATCTGAATTCAACAAATTCAAATGCAACAATTGTGGTTATTCTTCAATATTTTTTCCTGAAATAGGAAAAACAATAATCAATAAAAAATCAAAATGACAAAAAGCGTAATTGTAAAATCTCAGGTAAAAGAACTTGCAAAACTTGACGGTAAGCCATTAAGCGTTTCAGAAGAGTTTTACAAGGCATTGGAAGAAAAAGCAAAGAAATTAATTGAGGATGCATGCAAAAGAGCAAAGCAAAATTCAAGAAACACAATTATGGCAAGAGATTTGTAAATTTAAGAATGGTAGTACCTGTGCACGTCAACTTTTCCCTTTATTTTATTTTCTAAAGCAGTCAATCTTTGGTGCCTTTTTGCTTTTTCCATAAGAAGGTGGTTCGTTTTTAATTTTATGCTATTCAATGAACCGGTCAATTGTGTTATTTTCTGATTGTTTTCTTCTATAATTTCTTGTTTTTCTTCCCGCTCCTGCCTTAATTCTTCCTCCAGGGCATTCAACAGATTTCTTAATTGCTTTACTTCATTGTCTTCTGGCTTGAAAAATTTTGCATATTTTCTTTCCCAGTTAATCAGATTTTCAATCTTCTCCTTCAATTTGTCCAAGTCGCTGTAGCTCAGCTTCATCCTTATTATTGATTTTCTCATTTTTTGAAGATGGTTTTCAACACCTTCTTTTGCCTTGTTCCTTTCAACATAAATCCCGCCTATGAGAAAAAGATGTTTTGCAAAATGCCCGAATGGCTTTGAGTTTTGTAGATTGTACATTTTAAATTTAAAATTCTAACAAATCAAAAATTCATTTCTTAAACATTCCAAACAGCCCTTTTTTCTTTGGCTCATCTTCGAATCCTGTTGGTTCTTCTGGGAAATCCAAATCTGGCAGTTCAGGCGATGGTTCTGGTTGCATCGGCGGCATTTGCATTCCAAAGTCAGGCGGAGATGCAGGTGATGGCATAGGCTGCGCCATTTGCGGCATTATCTGTTGTGCCCGCGGCATCATTGGCTCTGGTCTTGGCTGCCATTCTGTTTGAGGCCTCATGAAGGGTCTTTGTTCTGGCTTTGGTTTGAAGAAAGATTCTTCTCTTTCTTTTGCAGGGGCAACAAATTTATCCTTTACCATATCAACAATTCCAACCATGGCTTCTGCAATTGTTTTGTTCTGGTCGATGAGCTTCTCTAATTTGGAGACTATCATATCGTGCTTTCTGGCGCTTGACTCGTATTCTTTTTCTTCAAGATTCATCTGTTCTGCTGCTGCTCCAAAAATCTCTAGAATGCCTGTCATTGTTTGGGCAAGCTTTTGCACAGCATCGTAAAGCTCTTTTGCAGAAATATCTTTTCTGCCTTTCATCCCCTCTAATTCCCTTTTTAAATCAGAAATATCCTTGTATTGAACCAAGTCTTCTTCAGCCATATCAATCAACCTCTTTTTTAATATAAGTGTAAACCAACCCTATTAAAATTAAAAGAAGACTGAATGTATTTAAAGATTTCGATTTACAAATAAACTCCTTGCTTCCTTAAGCCCAACAATCTTGGATTTTGACCAATAACAATATTTCCATCAATTGGCACATGAACAAGCATCGACTTTGTTGAACCGGAATAGCTTCTTGCCATTATATCTTCCAAATTACTAAGGTTGGGCTCTAATTCATAAGCATCCCATCCATGTGCTTTAGCTACTTGAACAAAATTAACTTTTCGTAATTTTGAATGATATCTTCTTTCCTCAACCTGAGGCATTACAACTTTTAAGCCTTTGCCAACTATATGATACATCTCGTTATCAAGCACCCAGACTGTAAGCCCAAGCTCTTGCGCATTGCTTAATCCTCCTTCAAAATACTTGAAGCACCCATCACCGGCAAATATGTGCGTAAATAAATTTGGATTTCCTATTTTAGCGCCTATGCCTACACCAAAAGAATCTCCCATTGTAGAAATTCTATGTGGAGACCAAACCTTAACCCCTTTGATTGGTCTCTGTGTAACATATTGAAAATCTTTATACGCTTGACTAACATCATTAACGATGAATGTCCCTTCTTGTACTAATTGCATAAATTTTTCATAGAATTTTACAAGATCTACATACTCACGACCAGATTCTTCAATTTGTCTATTGTTTAGGTCCACCGGTATTTCAAATTCTGGTCTGTATCTAATTTTTTCTTTTAATTTGGGTATTAATTGTCCTAATGCAAAAGATATATCGCCTCTCACTTGTCGATATTTACCTTCAACTCTGTGTTGATAAGTGCCGTTTCTTGAATCATATGGATTGGCCAAATTTGTAAAATGCCAAACATCTGCCTTAACATTACTAAGATTGAGTTCATATTCGCCTGGGTCAAATCCTAAAAAGACAGCAACATCTTTTTCAGTCAAACTATCCCATAATTGTTTAGTCCAATCGTTAAATCCAAGATGAATATGCCCTGCTGCGTAAGGATTATCATGTGCGACTGCGCTAGAACTATTCATCGTATAAACAACAGGCGCTTTCATTAAAGTCGCTAAAGAGGTTGTTAATTTCTTCATTCCTTCGTATCTCGCAGCTTCTTCACCAACATAGAAAAAAACTCTTCTTCCTTTGATTTCCCCAGAAAATTGTCTTACGAAAGCATCAAGGTCTTCAGGATTTACTTGTCGGGGTTTGTCTACCCAAGGAACCTCAAAACCATTAACTTCTTTTGATAATATATTTGGATGAAACAACAATGCAACCGGTTGTGATTGACGCAATGCATCCTGAGCTTTTACTAATATTTTTTCTAAGCCGCCAAAATCATCAACTACTAAACAAGAATCACCTAGCATACCCTTAACCATGGCAATTGAATTCATTCCGCTAGGTGTCATGTTTTGGAGTGGCCCCTTATCAAAAATTTCTGTTGAATTTAAAGCAATTATGTACATAGCAGGAATGTCATGCGCTTTTGCATTTGCTAGCCCAATTGCACCATACCATGTAGCTCCGCCGGTTGTTGACATAGAAGATGCTATCTTTCCAGTTGCAATGTAATATCCAAGAGGTATGTTGCCCGCAATTGCCTCAGGAATATCAAATAATCTTGGTGTGCCATCATTTGCTTGATGCAATCCTTCAAAAGGTTCTAAATGTTTGGCTAAATGGATTAAACCACCGCCATTTACACCTGCATATAAGTTGATATCCCAACTACTTAGTATTTCTATTAATTTCGAATTCCCGCTTTTGTCGACTAATGTAGGACCTGGCATTATTTCTCCCTGAATTCTTCCATTTTGTCTTCGAAATTTATTGAATCGAATTTTGATTTCATATTACACCTCCATTTTTTGATTTTTTATATTTTAATCTCAAGCTGTTTTTAATGCAAAGGCCAGAAAATGTTTAGCCTTTACAAAATAATAATCACTAACAGAATTGAGCTGTTTAAAATTGAAAATGATTTTGTTGAATTTATTTTTTTGTTCATTTTATTGATATTCCCTTTTAAATTGCTCATCAAAGTATGCTTTAATTCTTGAGCCTATATCGCCATTATAAGATGAAGTTTCTACACTTGTAACAACGCTTTCATAAGGATGTCTTTGGTAATCCCAAGGCACAGTTTTATCACCTATGACAATAACCTTTGGTTTAAATTGTTGAGTTGTCGGATCATATTCATGATTAAATCTTACCTTGAAATAAACATCTTTTTCCTCTTTTCCACTTCCATTTCTTATAGTTACTTTAGCAGTACCCTCAAATAATCTTGCTACTAAATTGATTGGTCTTACAGACCCTTGCACAATTTGAACATTTTTTATAGTCATATCACATCGCCACCTTTAATCTTGTAGAATTTTAAAACAGTTAAAGGCGGATTTATTCCACCAGTATAATCAGCACTAGCAAAATCAAAGAAATTCCTAAAATCAATTTGCTGTTGCTATGTGCCATTATATATTATAAATCATGCAGTTATATTTAAAGGTTTGTTTTTTTGATTTTTATTTTATGCTTTATTTTATTTTATTGAATTTTTTATTTAATGAATTTTATGTTATTGGATATAATTAATTTTACATCATTGGCGGCATTCCGCCCATTCCCATGCCTTGAGGCATCTGCGGCATTGGAGCTTCTTTTTTGCTGCCTGCAACAACATCATCTATTCTTAAAATCATGATTGCAACTTCGCTTGCAGAACTTACAGCCTGCGTCTTTATCCTTAATGGCTCAATAACCCCTTTGTGCCAGGCGTCAATGACCTTGCCTGTAAAAACATCAATGCCAGCCCATTTCTGCTTTTTATCGTGAGCTGCCCTTAAGTCAGTTAAAACATCAATTGGGTCAAGACCGGCATTCTCTGCCAAAGTTGTTGGAATCACTTCAACTGCTTTTGCAAATGCCTGCGCTGCAAGCTGCTCTCTTCCGCTTAATGACTCAGAAAAT
>JAHFQL010000001.1 GCA_023259315.1 Candidatus Woesearchaeota archaeon
ACCCACCACAACCTTTATAAATTACGTATTATTCCTAAAATCAATAATTTATGTGTTTAACATCTAAACACAGAGCACAAACAAGCCTGAAAAGATTGCCTTTTCAGTACAGCTAATAACTGTTTTCTACAAAAGGCACCCAATAAAAGGTTTTTTTTGCAACAACAAAACATAGATGTAGCAGTCTTTCAGTCATATGCCAAGAACAAGAAGCCCAAGAGCAGGAAGTATGCAATTTTGGCCGCGGTCTAGAGCTAGATATAACTACGCTAGGATAAGGAACTGGCCAATTAATAAAGAAACAAAATTGCTTGGTTTTGCAGGCTATAAAGTGGGGATGACCCACTCCATAATTCTCGACAACAGACAGCATTCGCTGACAAGAGGCACAGAAATTTTCTGCCCCGTCACAATCATTGAGTGTCCGCCGATAAAAACTGCTTCTATAAGATTTTACAAAAAAACCCAAGATGGTTCAAAGATTGTTTCTGAAATTTTTTCTGATTCCCTCGACAAAGAATTGTGGCGAAAAATAATAATCCCGAAAAAAAAAGGAAAAGAAGCAACAGATTTTGATTTCATAAGATTGTTATGTTATACGCAGCCAATCCTGACTCGCATAGGCAAGAAACAGCCAGATATTTTTGAGATTGCAATTGGTGGTACAAAAGAGCAACAAATTTCTTACGCAAAAGAAAAACTTGGCAAGGAAATAAACATAAATGAGGTTTTTAGAGAAGGTCAGCAATTAGATTTACATTCTGTCACAAAAGGAAAAGGGTTTCAGGGCCCGGTTAGGAGATTTGGTGTTACATTAAGACATCACAAGTCCGAAAAAAGCAGAAGAAATCCAGGTTCATTAGGTGCTTGGCGCGCCCAAGGCCATATAATGTGGAGGACAGCCCACGCAGGAAAAATGGGTTATCATTTAAGAACCGAATACAATAAGTTGTTAATGAAAATTGGAACAAAACCGGACGAAATTAATGCTAAGGGTGGTTTTATTAATTATGGGTTTGCTAAAAACCAGTACATACTTGTAAAAGGATCTGTAGGCGGCGCAAAAAAAAGACTAGTCAGATTTACAGAAGCAATACGACCATTAAAGGAAACCACAGAACCAGCACAAATCACATATACTAGCTTAGAATCAAAACAAGGAAGGTAAAATGAAACTTAATATATTAGATTCATCAAAGAATAAAGTTGGAGAGATGGAACTGCCGCACCAGTTTTATGAGGATTACAGGCCAGACCTTATCCAAAGAGCATTTTTAGCTATCCAAACACATAAAAGACAACCATATGCGGCAAGCCCCGAGGCTGGAAAAAGAGCATCTGCTAAGTTATCGAGAAGGAGAAGAGATTACAGGGGATCTTATGGGATAGGAATTTCAAGAGTACCAAGAAAAATATTGACAAGAAGTGGTACAAGAATGAATTGGGTTGGGGCATTCGCTCCTGGTACTGTTGGCGGAAGACGGGCCCACCCACCAAAAATAGAAAAAATATGGAAAGAAAAGATAAACCGCAAGGAAAGAATAAAGGCACTAAGAAGTGCAATCACAGCAACAGTAATGAAAGATGTTGTTGCCCAAAGGGGCCATATGATCCCAGAAATGTACCCATTCATACTTGAAGATAAGTTTGAGTCTATAAGCAAGACGAAAGACATCATAATTTCATTCAAGAAATTAGGATTGGAAAATGAATTGAAAAGAGTTGAAGCCAAAAATGTAAGGGCAGGAAAAGGCAAACACCGCGGTAGGAAATACAAAAAGAAGAGGGGTCCTTTAATCGTAGTTTCAAAAAAAAAATAATATGATCAAGGCGATTTCAAATATCCCTGGATTTGACGTTGTAGAGGTCAAAAATTTGAACACAGAGCTGCTTGCTCCCGGCGGCAAACCAGGAAGGCTTACTTTATGGACTTCCTCAGCTATCAGTATCTTAGAAAAAGAAAATTTATTCACGTAAAATGGAAATTTACAATATAATAAAACACCCGCTATCAACGGAAAAATCGATAAGGCTGATGGAATCAGAAAACAAACTAATATTTGTTGTAAATAAAAAATCAACAAAAAAAGAAATTAAAAAAGCAATCGAGGAAATGTTCAAAGTTGAAGTTGATTCAGTAAACACATTCGTTAGCCCAGAAGGAGAGAAAAGGGCATATATAAAATTTTCAGCAAAAAATCCCGCAATAGATATTGCAACGCAAATGGGATTGATATAGGTGTATCAATGGGAAAGAATTTAATTCAACAAAAAAGGGGCAAGGGAAGCCCAAGATACAAAGCGCCAAGCTTTAGATACAAGGGAAAGGCAGCCTTCACAGCGTATGAGGAAGATAAATCAATAAATGCTAAAATTACTGATATTTTACATAGCAGCGGGCATTCAGGACCCATTATGGAACTCAGATATAGCAACGGCCAAACAGGCCTGCTTCAAGCCCCAGAAGGAATAAGGGTGGGTGACAAAATAGAGATTGGCAGAGATGTCGAAGTTAAGGTAGGCAACATTTTGCCGTTGAAAAATATACCAGAAGGAACATCAATTTATAACATAGAATCGAATCCCGGCGACGGTGGTAAATTTGCAAGAACTTCCGGGTCTTTTGCAAGAATAATAACAAAAGCAGAAGATAGTATTGTAGTTGAATTGCCATCTAGTAAGAGAAGGGAATTTTTGCCTGAGTGTAGGGCAATTGTGGGTGTTGTCGCTGGCTCTGGCAGAACAGAAAAGCCATTTTTGAAAGCAGGCAATAGGTATTTTGCAATGATAGCAAAAAACAAGATGTGGCCAAATGTTAGTGGAACATCAATGAATTCAGTAGATCATCCATTTGGGGGTTCAAGTTCCCATTCAAAAGGAATCCCAACGCAATCTGCAAGAAACTCACCTCCTGGAAGAAAAGTGGGCAAGATTGCACCTAAGAGGACAGGAAGACATAAGAGGTAAAAATGGCAAAGAAGGAATTCACATTTAAGGGAAAAACGCTGGAAGATCTCAAAAAAATGAGTTTGAATGAATTAGCACAGTTACTAACTGCAAGACAAAGAAGATCAATTAAAAGGGGATTTACAGAGCAGCAAAAAATTTTGCTTAAAAAAATAAGATCAAATCAAAAAAATATTGAGACCCATTGCAGAGACATGATAATTTTGCCAGAGATGGTTGGAATAATAATTAAAATCCATCAAGGCAAGGAATTTGTTCCAGTTGCCATAGAAGCAGATATGGTGGGGCATTATTTTGGGGAGTTTACATTGACAAGGAAAAAAGTAGCCCACAGCGCTCCAGGTATAGGGGCCACAAGGTCAAGCGCCAGCTTATCAGTGAAGTAAAATGAAAAACTATTCATTTGGAAACTACGACAAGGAACACATGGCAAGGGCAGTTGGAATTGCGCTGCCGGTATCATTAAAGCAAAGCGTAGAGATATGCACCTTTATCAGAAACAAAAACATTAATGATGCTAAAAAGATGCTTCAAATGGTTGTAGAAAAAAGAAAAGCTATACCATTCAAAAAATATAACTTTGATTTGGGTCATAAAACGAAGATTGGCCCGGGAAGATATCCTGAAAAGGCATCGCGAGAGTTCATCAAGCTTATAGAAACTGTCGAGGCAAATGCCCAATTCAAAGGTCTTAACACATCAAACTTAGTTATAGCACATGTAAGCGCCCATAATGCTGGCAAAGCATGGCACTATGGAAGATACTCAAGAAGAAGGATTAAAAGAGCAAATATAGAAATTTGTGTGGAAGAGAGGGCAAAAGAAACAAAGATACAACAAGAGAAAAATAAACAAAAATGATTGAAAGAAAATTTGTAGCGCAGAAGATGAAAGAATTTCAGATTGAGGAGTATATAACACAGACACTTGAGAATGTCGGGCATAGCCACACAAAAATGGTCAAGACTCCATTGGGTGAGAAAATTGTAATATACACATCGAGGCCCGGCCTGATTGTCGGAAGAAAAGGGCAGAATATCAAGCAACTGACAAAAACCTTGAAGAAAAAATTTAATTTGGAAAATCCTCAGATAGAAATAAGTGAAGTTGAAAATCCGAGCCTAGACGCGAACATTGTCGGAGAAAAGATTGTGGATGCATTGGAAAAATTTGGATCTGAAAAATTTAAAGCTGTCGGCCACAAAATTATGACAGAAGTTATGAAAGCAGGTGCTCTTGGTATCGAGATAGTCATAAGCGGCAAGGTTCCAAGTGCAAGAGCAAAATCATGGCGTTTTTACTCAGGCTATCTCAAGAAATGTGGAGATATAGCAAATGGTGTAAAAAAATCCACTTCCCAGGCCCAATTAAAGACGGGGATTATAGGCGTGAAAGTAAGCATAATGCCGCCGGACTTGAAATTGCCAGACGATATAGAATTGGTTGACTTTAAGGAAACAAAAATCGAGGAAATCAAAGAAGGGCAGGAAGAAACAAAGGACACTACAAAAAAAGGAAAAGTGGACAAGCCAAAGAGAAGGAGAAAGAAGAAAGATGAAGGCAAAAGAACTGAGAATAATGAATGAATTGGACTTAGAGAACAAAGCACTTGAATTAAAAAAAGAGCTGATGAAGATAAACTCACAAATTGCCATAGGCACGCCTCCCAAAAGCCCAGGAAAAATCAAAGAGATGAAAAGAACAATCGCAAAGATTTTAACATTGAGAAAAGAAAAACAGCAAGGAGGAAATAAAAAGGAATGAGTGAAATATGCCCAGTTTGCGGCTTGGTGAAGGAGTTATGTGTTTGTGAGACTATAGCCAAGGAAAGCCAAAAAATATTAGTATATATCGAGAGGAAAAAATTCAACAAGAACTACACAATTGTTGAAGGCATAGATGAAAAGGAAATTGATCTAAAAGATCTGGCCAAGAAATTAAAGTCAGAGCTTGCATGTGGTGGCACAATCAAAGAAGGCAAGATTGAATTGCAAGGCGAGCACAGGCAAAAGACAAAAAAAATCTTGGTTGATTATGGTTTTGCACCAAGCAGCGTAGAGTTGAGATAAAACGTCAATTGTAAAATCAAAATACACACCAAACTATTGAAATTATGAATATAAAATATAACCAAAATGAAAAAAACAGAAACAAGGAACATTGGAATTGCTGTAGAGATACCAAAACAAGAATGTAATGACTTGAGGTGCCCATTCCATGGTCACACTAGTGTTAGGGGCAGACAATTTACTGGAATTATATTATCAACTAAAATGAGAAAGACAGCTATCGTAGAATTTGAAAGGCTAAATTTTTTGCCAAAATATGAAAGATACGAAAAAAGAAGGACAAAACTAAAAGTTCATAATCCTGAATGCATCAATGCAAAAGACGGAGACATTGTAGATATTATAGAATGCCATCCATTAAGCAAGACAAAAAATTTCGTAATCATAAAAAATCTCGGCCAAGAGAAAGGGTTTAAAGGAAAAATGGAAGCGAGAGAATTATCAAGAGCAGACAAGCCGAAGAAAGAAGAAATAAGGCCAGAAGGGGGAAAGTAAATGCAAGCATTAAAGTCAAAAGTTACGAGAGCCTTGCCGGTTTACAGCAGGATTGAAGTCTGCGACAATTCCGGAGCAAAGTTAATCAAAGTTTTCACAGTTGTTGGGCTAAAAACAGTCAAGGGAAGAATAGGAAGCTGCGGTGTCGGTGATTTAGTCCAGGCTACAGTTAAAAGGGGCCGCCCTGACATGAGGAAACAAGTTGTATATGCAGTAATTGTAAGGCAAAAAAAAGAATACAGAAGGGCAGATGGCATGAGAATCAAGTTTGAGGATAATGCGGCAGTCGTACTAAAAGATGACAAAGGAAATCCAAAAGGCACTATTTTCAAAGGGGCAATAGCAAAAGAGGCATGCGAGAGATGGCCCGGAATTGCAAAAATAGCAAGTATTGTAGTCTGATATTAAAATGAAAAAATTTTCAAGAGACTGGAGAAGAAGCAAAAAGCCAAGAAAGCAGAAAAAATACAGGTTAAATGCACCGCTGCATATAAAGCAAAAGTTATCACATTCGCATCTTTCAAAGGATTTAAGGAAAAAATACGGGAAAAGAAATCTTGGTGTTAGGAAAGGTGACAAAGTGAAGATTATGCGGGGCAAGTTCAAAAAGCACGAAGGCAAAGTAGAAAGACTAGACCTTAGAAGTAGCTTGGTTTTTGTTAGCGGGGCAGAATTAATAAAAAAAGACGGCACAAAAAAATTATTGCCATTGCACTCTTCAAACATCATGATCACAGAATTGAATTTAGATGATAAAAGAAGGCAACAGTCCTTGGATAGAAAAATAAAATGACAAAAAATCACTTGGTAAGGCTTGCGGCCCCTAAGACATGGGACATACGGCGCAGAGGAATACAATTCATAACAAAACCAAATCCAGGCCCCCATAGGCTTACTTTAGGCATGCCCTTGAATGTTATTTTGAAGGAAATTTTACGGTACGCAAATACAAAAAGAGAAGTCAAGAAAATATTAAACTCCTCCGAAATCAAGATTGATGGCAAATCAAGAAAAGACTTTAGGTTTCCGGTAGGAATATTTGATACTCTGGAATTCACAAATATAAATGAATATTTTAGAGTTATATTAAGTAAAAAAGGCAAGCTTGCTTTAATAAAAATAAGCAAGGAAGAGACTTTGCTGAAACCTTGCAAGATAATGGGAAAGACAATGATAAAAGGAAAATTACAGCTAAACCTCTATGACGGGAAAAATCTGGTTGTTGATGCAGGTTCCTATAAAGTTGGAGACACACTTTTACTCACTTTACCCGACAAAAAGATAACCAAAAATCTAAAATTAGAAAAGAAAGCATCGATATTCTTAATCGGCGGCAAGCACATAGGAGAAACCGGCAATGTGGAGGACATAGTTAAAAATAGAATAATTTACAGGGATAATAAAGGAAACTTAGTTGAGACATCAAAAGAATACGCTTTTGTAATAGGTGATTCAAAGCCATCAATCAAACTTGAATAAGATGAACCCAATGAGAACTATAAAGGTGGAAAAAGTAACATTGAACATCGGTGCAGGAAAAGACCAAACTAGGCTGGAGAAAGGAGTTGTACTGCTCAATTCAATAGGAAATGCCATACCTGTAAAAACAATAACAAACAAAAGAATACAGGAATGGGGTCTAAGGCCCGGCTTGCCGATAGGGTGCAAACTAACATTAAGAAAAGACAAAGCGCTCAAATTACTTCCAAGATTGCTTGAGGCAGTAGACAACAAACTTAGGCCTAGGCAATTTGACAACAATGGAAACGTGGCCTTCGGAATTCATGAGTATATAGAGATTCCCGGCATAAAATATGACCCTAAAATAGGTATTCTGGGATTGCAAGTCTGTATCACACTTGAAAGACCCGGTTACAGAATCAAAAAAAGGAGATTTTTAACAAGAAAAATTCCAGTAAGGCACAGAATATCAAAGCAGGAATCAATAGAATTCATGTCAAGAAATTTTAACATAGTGCTTGGGGAAGAATAACAATGACCTACAGCGATTTTAGAAAAGTTTTCAGGCAGTTAAAATCGAAGCCCGCAAAGATGCAGAAATATCTAAGGCACAATGCCCCAAAACAAAGAAAATTCGGAAGATTAACAAAAAAATGTAGGCGTTGTGGAAGGCCCGGGGGGCACATAAGCAAATATGGCCTAGGTGTTTGTAGAAATTGTTTTAGGGAAATAGCAATATCATTAGGATTTAAAAAATACAGCTAGGTGAAAAATGTTGAACGACCCATTGGCAGATGTAATGTCATTAATCTTGAATAACGAATCAATAGGAAAATCGGAATGTATAATCAAGCCGGTCTCGAAAGTAGTTAAAGAGATTTTAAAAGTTATGAAAGAAAATGAATTTGTTGGAGATTTCAAAGAGGTAGAAGATAATAGAGGCAACTATATTCACCTCACTTTGCTCGGCAATATAAATAAATGTGGTGTCATAAAACCGAGATACAGCGTCAAGAAAAATGAATTTGAAAAATTTGAAAGAAGATACCTTCCAGCAAAAGACTTTGGTATACTTTTTCTTTCTACTCCAAAAGGCATAACAACACATTATGATGCAAAATCAAAGAAAACCGGCGGAAGATTGCTGGCTTATTGTTACTAAAATGGCAAAAATAAAAAATAAAGATAAGAAAAAAGGAGCCATAATAAAAGAAATATTATTGCCACAGGGAGTTATGGCAACATACAATAATAAAGAATTAATAATCAAAGGTCCAAAAGGCGAGGTTAATATGATTATAAAATCCCACAATATATCAGTCAAGGTCGAAGGCGATAAGGTTGTGTTTGGAGCGGATAGAGCAACAAAGGAAAACAAGAAAGTAATGGGATCATTAGTGGCCCATACAAATAATATGGTGAAGGGAAGCATGGAAAATCATACCTATACTTTAAAAATATGCTCAGGCCATTTTCCTATGAATGTCAGCGTATCGGATAATAAAATGATTATCAAGAACTTTCTTGGAGAGAAAGTGCCGAGAATTTTGAAGCTTAAAGATGGTGCTGTTGTAAAGGTTGAAGGCAGCATGATTAATGTTACAAGCCCCAGCAAAGAGATAGCTGGGCAAGTAAGCGCAGATATAGAGCAATTAACCAGAAGGCCTGGTTATGACACAAGAGTATTCCAGGACGGGATTTATATAACAAATAAGGCCGGCAAAGAATTGAAATGAATCAAACGCTTTTACAGGTTAGGAACGAATTGAAAGAAAAAAAGCCGATATTTATCAGACAAGACAATCCAAAAAGGAAAAAACTCAATTATAAGTGGAGAAAGCCCAAAGGCATACACTCGAAAATAAGACATCATTTCAAAGGGCGAAGGAAGATGCCATCCCCAGGATACAAATCACCTAGGCAAATTAAAAATTTGCACGTATCAGGCTTAATGATGGTAAGGGTTTTTTCAATTGACGACGTCAAAAAAATAAACAAAGAAACTCAAGGCATAGTTATTGCGAAAAATGTAGGAATTAAAAAAAAGATTGGAATACTGAAAATATCAAAACAGATGAACATTGCTGTATTAAATCTAAATGTTGATGAAACTATAAAGAAGATTGAAGATTTTATAAGTTCAAAATCAAAAAAATCAGAGACTAAAAAAGAAACAGCAAAGGAGAAAGAAGAAAAAAAGCAGATTGGGAAAAAAGAAACAAAAGAAAAAGAGCATCAAATGAGCGACGAGGAGAGAAAAGAATCTGAGAAGAAAGAAAAAGACAAGATATTGACAAAGAAGGTTTAAAATGCTAGACGTACAAAAAAGATTATCGGCCCAAATACTGAAATGCGGCGTTAACAGGATAAGACTCGATCCAGATAGGCTGGAAGACATAAAGGAAGCCATAACAAAATCAGACATAAGGCACCTTATAAATAATAATATAATCACAAAAAAAAGATTGTTAAACACATCAAAATACTGGGCAAGAAAGCATCACGAGCAAAAGAACAAAGGCAAGCAAAAGGGAGCAGGCTCTCGAAAGGGCAAGAAGACGGCAAGGCTAGAGCCAAAAAGATCATGGATCAACAAAATAAGGCTGCAAAGATCCTACATAAAGTCATTAAGGGATAGCAAAACAATCAACAGTTCAGAATACCACGAACTTTACATGAAAAGCAAAGGGGGCTTTTTCAGAAGCTTGAGACACTTAAAATTATACACGCAAGAACGAGGCTTGATTAAGAAATGATGAAAGGCAAAATTTTCACGGTTCCGTTTAGAAGAAAAAGGGAAGGTAGGACATATTATAAAAAACGATTGAAAATTCTGCTTTCCAAGAAGCCAAGATTCGTAGTCAGGGAATCGTTAAGAAATTTTTACATTTCTATTGTAAATTATAATCCAAAAGGTGACCAAATTTTACTGACAGTAAGCTCAAAATTACTAGTGAAATCAGGGTGGAAAGGTGATACATCAAATCTGCCTAGCGCATATCTTGTGGGATTTATGGCAGGTAAAAAAGCGATTCAAAAAGACATCAAGGAATCGGTGCTAGATTTGGGCATGAATAATTCAGTCAAGGGCTCAAGACTTTATGCCGCAGTTGCAGGCGCATTGGATGCAGGATTGAAAATACCTTGCAATCCAGAGGTACTCCCAGCAAAGGAAAGGATTTCAGGTGAGCACATAGTCAAGTATGCTCAATTATTAAAAAATAATAAACAGGTGTACGAAAGACATTTTTCAAATTATATTAAAAGGGGACTTGCTCCAGAAGATGCCGCAAAGCACTTTAATGAAATAAAAGGTAAGATAAATGGCTAAGAAAAAGGAAACAAAAATTGATATGCCCAAACCAAATTTGGCATCAACTATGGAAGAGGAAGTCAAGGAAGAAATTAAGGAAGAAGTAATTCCTGACGAAGAATTAGTTATAGAGAAGCCTAAGGAAGGCCTAGCAACAGAGCTTGGCGAGGTAAAGGAGCTTGAAGAAGTTATTGTAGAAGAAGTTAAAAAGAAGGGTGCATTCGAAAAAGAGTTATGGAAGCCAAGAACTTCATTGGGTGTTCAAGTAAAGAACGGTGCAATAACTAACCTAGACTATGTATTAGACAGGAGAATAAAAATTCTTGAGCCAGAAATTGTTGAAATGTTGTTGCCAAACCTAACAACCGACCTATTAATGGTGGGTCAAGCCAAAGGCAAGTTTGGTGGCGGCCAAAAAAGAATTTTTAAGCAGACTCAAAAAAAAACACAAGAGGGCAACAAGCCAAAATTCGCAACATTTGCAGTCATTGGAAATGAAGATGGTTATGTTGGCACAGGTTATGGCAAATCAAAGGAGACGGTGCCAGCAAGAGAAAAAGCTATAAGGCAATCTAAACTCAATATAATCAAAATAAGACGCGGTTGTGGTGACTGGAGGTGCGGCTGCGGTGATGCCCACACAGTTCCATTCAAAGTAAGGGGAAAAGCAGGCTCGGTAGAGATAACACTAATACCTGCTCCAAAAGGAACCGGGCTAAAGGTCGAGAGAGAATGCCAGAAAATATTAAAACTAGCAGGCATAAGGGATGTATGGTCGAGAACAGAGGGACAAACAAGAAGCAAACTTAATCTTTTATTTGCATGTTTTAATGCACTTCAAGAACTAATTCAAACAAAAATAAACCAAAAAACTGCCCAAAACCTTAGCATTGTTGAAGGTTCGGTAAAACTAATGATGAAAAATGGATAAGACTGAAAACAAAGAACATAAGCATATAGGACATTTTGCAGCGATTAGAGTCAGGGGACGAACTCAAATAAGAACTAAAGTAGAAGACACGCTCAAGATGTTAAGACTATACAAGAACAATTATTGCTCCATATTCCCAAATAATCCAGTTTATGCAGGTATGCTTAAAAAAGCAAAAGATTACATTACTTGGGGAGAAATTGATGATGAGACTTTTAAAATTCTCGTTGAAAAGAGAGGCGAACAATTCAATGGAGTAGAAAAAGACTCAAAAGAAAAAATAAAGTACAATGATTTTTTTGTGCTTGATAATAAAAAATACAAAAAATATTTCAGACTTAATGCTCCAAAAAGGGGTTTTGGAAGGAAGGGCATAAAGCATCCATTTGCTAATGGAGGAGCTCTTGGCTACAGAGGAGAAAAAATAAATGAATTGATTAAGAGGATGCTTTAAATGACAGTCAATAAAAGAAAGAAAAATATAAGACAAAGAGGTTCAAAAACTCATGGGTGGGGCGCCAAGAAAAAGCATCGTGGAAAAGGTCATCAAGGCGGGGCAGGAATGGCCGGCACAGGGAAAAGAGCTGATAGTAAAAAACCAAGTATATGGAAGGATGTCAACTATTTTGGAAAACACGGTTTTGTGAGCAAAACTCCTAAGGTAAAGATAAATGCAGTTAATGTTGGTTATATTGAACAGCACCTCAATAGATTAGCGTCAGCAAATCTTGTCAAAAAAGAAAGTGGATTTTATTTTGTAGAATTGGAAAAACTTGGCTACAACAAACTTCTCGGTGATGGTCAAGTTTCAGTTAAATTAAAAATAAAGACCCCTTACTCCTCAAAATCAGCAGTTGAAAAAATAAAAGAGGCCGGAGGGGAAGTTACAGGATTAGTTGAATTGCAAGAAAAACAAGAATAAAAATTATTTATTTTGACTTAATAAAAATGTCTCTTTGGAACACTATCATCTCAAATCTGCCGGAAGTCGAAGGCCCTACGCAAAAGACGCTTTCTTTTCGTGAAAAGTTAAAATGGACTGGCATAGTCCTTGCAATATTTTTTATATTAGGACTGCTTCCATTGTTTGGTCTTGGAGTCAATGCGCTCCAAAGATTTGAGACATTATCAATAATTTTAGGTGCAGAGTTTGGATCTATAATCTCTTTGGGGATAGGACCTATAGTTACGGCATCTATAGTGCTGCAATTGCTGAATGGATCAGGAATATGGAAATTTGACTTGACAAAGCCAGAAGGCAAAAAGTCATTTCAAGGCACGCAAAAATTTTTGTCTTTGTTTTTCATAATATTTGAAAGTTCTATCTACGTATTTTTAGGGGGACTAGCGCCAGCAGAACAATTTAAGGGTACACCATTTTATTTTCAGCTCCAGATAATTTTGATATTCCAATTATTTTTAGGTGGTTTAATGATATTATTTTTGGATGAGGTAGTAAGCAAATGGGGATTCGGCTCAGGAATAAGCCTGTTTATTGCAGCAGGAGTCAGCAAAAGCATATTTTTGCAGGCCTTCAACTGGATAGTGCCAGCAGGTTCGGCTGCGCCGCCTGGGGCTATTCCTGCATTTTTCCATTTTTTGGCTGCAGGAAATCCAACAGACGCAGTGATAGAGGTGTCTAAAATAGTTTTTACTGTTCTTGTTTTTGCTATAGCTGTTTATGCCCAGGCAATGAAAGTCGAGATACCATTGTCTTTTGGAATGATAAGGGGCCATGGAATCAGATGGCCATTGTCATTCATTTACACTTCTAACATTCCTGTAATTTTAGTTGCAGCACTGATCGCAAATTTCCAGTTATGGGGAAGGCTTTTGCAGAACACAGGCCATGCTTTGCTTGGCACGTTCGGTTCAAATGGGCAGCCGGTATCTGGATTTGTTTATTGGCTTCAAGGCCCTGATATTGTAAGGAGTGCGATACAGCAGCATACCCTATTGATAGGATTAACGCCTTATCTTCAAGCTTTATTTTATATGATTTTTTTCATAATTGGCAGCGTTGTATTCAGCATATTCTGGGTTCAGACTGCTGGTATGGATGCTAAAACACAGGCTCAGCAGATGATATCTTCCGGGCTTCAGATTCCAGGATTCAGAAAAGATGAAAGGGTTCTTGAAAGACTGCTTAACAGATATATCTGGCCATTAACTATTATGGGAGCAATCACAGTCGGATTTCTTGCGTCATTGGCAGATCTTACTGGCTCTTTGAGCAGGGGCACAGGCATATTGCTTACAGTCATGATAGTCTATCGATTATATGAGGATATTGCAAAGCAGCACATGATGGACATGAATCCAATGATGCGTAAATTCATGGGTGGATAAAATGGGCTTATTCAACATTCTAGACCCAGTGCTAGATTTCATTTTAGGTTCATTATTGAATTTTGGCTATCTAATTTTTCTGTTAATCATGTCCTTTCTAATTTCGTTAGGCATTATGCTTCTTACCAAATATGCGACAAACCAGAAATTGATGAAAGAGCTGAAAGATTCGATGAAGTCCTATCAGGATCAGATTAAACAGCACAAATCAAATCCTTCAAAAGCCCTAGAATTACAGAAAAAGGCAATGGAGTTAAATCTGGAATACATGAGGCACGGCCTGAAAACTACCCTTTACTCATTCATACCTATTATAATAATGTTGGGATGGATCGGAAGCAATGTTGGTTATATGCCTATTAAATCCGGTGAGCAGTTTAATGTAACAATCCAATTTAATAAAAATTTTAACGGCAATGCAGCAATAGATGTTCCTGCAGGCATAGAATTGCAATCAGGAGATAATGTAACAGTAAATAATGGAAGAGTATCTTGGAACCTCAAATCGGAAAAGGAAGGAAACTACGAATTAATTTTCAATATGGATCACGAAATTTTGTCTAAGAATGTTTTAATCACAAATGAACTTAAATACAGCCCTGTAGTAAAAAGAAAAAAAGGGCTGATAGATTTTATATATGGGTCACGAGAAGGTTATTTAGACAGTAATAGTTCTGCAGAGCAAATTATTTTAGGCAATAAACTAACAAAACCACTAAATAAATTCGGCATATTTGGTTGGCATCCAGGATGGTTAGGTATTTACATCATATCTTCTATAGTCTTTACAATGATATTGAGAAAGGTCCTGAAAGTTTACTAACTACACATACCTACTTTTTCTGCTGTAACAGCATCCCTTGAACATATCTCCACTGAAAGCTCTGGTTTTATCTTTGGTATGAACTGGACTTGTTTTATGTTGCCATAAAGATTAAAATCGTAAGTCACTTCCTTGTCATTTTTGTTGAATAATCCCCCTTTCCTTATCAATATATTATCCAAATCAAAAAGCCTTGTTTTTCCTTTGTCGCCGACAATTAATATGGTCAATCCAGTTATGTCCGTTTCACCAACATTATCAATTATAAAATTGACATAGCCATTTTGGCCTACCCCACCATAACACACTTCAGCAGAAGAAATTTCCCTTATCTTGATGTCTACATTATAACACAAGTCAGGCGACTTCCCTAAATTAAGGTTTAAACCCCAGTTCATCACTACAGAGCCCAATGCAACAGCAAATGCTATCAAAAGAATGGTTGCAATCAACGGAGATACCCCTTTTTTTGAGATAAAAATACTGCGCATATTACTAACATTTGTTTTAATTACAGATATTTAAAGATATCTACAATCAAAGATTAAGAGTGACTAAATCAGAAATTTAATCTTCTTTAAATATATTTAGGGTTTATGCAATAATGGACTTAGGGTGGGCAGTATTTCATGTTCTCACATCACTTATTCTTATTGAAGGTAGAGCCCCATTCAATGAGATTTGAAATAGCAACTGCTTGCAATGCAAGCACGGCATTTAAAGTAAATACAGCTTTTTTGCATGTCGGCAAAAGAAGGAAAAATTAATAAATCCTAAAGTGCTAAAATTGATAGATGGCTCTTGGTATAAAAACAGAGAAATCAAAGTAACTTAAAAATTAACAAATTATTTTTGTTCGTACGCCTGCTCTAAAGTTTTTATGTCAAGTTTCTTCATCTGAAGCAATGCTTTCATAACTCTTTCCGATTTCTTCTTGTCCTTGTCTTGCACCATCTCGCCTAAAACAGTGGGAACGATTTGCCATGATACGCCATATTTATCTTTAAGCCAGCCGCACTGCTGTGCCTTTTCATCTCCGCCCTCGGAGAGTTTCTTCCATAACTCGTCTATTTCTTTCTGCGTTTCGCAGTTGACAAGGAAGGAAATGGCCGGAGAAAAAGTAAAATCATGTTTCATATTACTTTCCATGGCGATGAAGTTTTGTTTGGATAAGGTAAAAACAGCGTGCATGACGGCTTTAGTTTTATCATCACGTGCAATACTTTCAATTTTGGAATTTTTAAACAAAGATGTGTAGAATTTCATAGCTTCCTCCGCTTTGCCAGCTTGCTCTTTGACGAACAAAAAAGCGGGGGCGATTTTTTGTTTTCGTGGTGCAAGAATCAATTGCCATGAAATTCCATATTTATCCTTGCACCAGCCATATTTTTCAGCCCATGGATACTTGCCCAGATCAAATACCACTAATCCACCATTCGATAGCTTTCTGAAAAGCCCGTCAATTTCCTCTTCAGTCTTACAGCTCACGAAAAAAGAGATTGCCTTTGAGAATGCGAATACCGGGCCGCCGTTCAAAGCTGTGAAGTCCTGGCCCTCGAGCTGGAAGGCCACAGTCATTACAGAGCCATCTGGTCTTCCTGACACTCTTGCTCCTGCTTCACCATAGCGAGCAACGCTCACTATTTTTGAATTCTTAAAAATAGAAATATAAAAACTCACTGCCTCTTCAGCTTGATCATTGAACCACAAGAATGGGGTGATTTTTTGCATAATTTAAGTGTAGGAATTTAAATTTATAAATGTATCTGTCAATAATATTTACTTTTAAATCAAAAGTTTTTTGTGTAGGCCCTATATTTAATTTTGCTAACAGCACTAATTATTCTAGATTAATTCATAAAGAGAAATAAATCCACAATTATTTATGGAATTCAATAAACTTATCCCAGAATTAAAAGTAAGTAATTTTAAGAAAAGTTTTGACTTTTACACCAAAGTAGTTGGATTCAAATTAGAATATGAAAGGCTAGATTCAAAATTTGCTTTTATTTCCTTACATGGAAGCCAGATTATGCTTGAAGAAGTTAATGACGACTGGAAAACGGGAGATTTAGAATATCCTTTTGGGCGAGGAACCCATCTTCAAATGAAAGTCAAAAGTATTAAGCCGATTTTAGAGTCTTTGAATAAAAATAAATATAAAATATTTATCAAAGCCCATAAAAAATGGTACAGGAAAGAAAATCAATTACTCGGCACAAGACAATTTTTAGTCAAAGATCCAGACGGATATCTGCTAAGATTTATTGAAGATATAGGAATTAAATCTCTATAAATTTATATATTTTTCACAAACCTTTTTAAATCGCATTCTTATTTTAATAATTAATGGTTGAAATCTGCACGATTGGCGGCTATAATGAGGTTGGGAAGAATTCAACTGCTGTAAAAATTGGAGAAGAGGTTTATATTCTTGATTTGGGAATTCATCTTGAGAATTATATCAAATACACGCAGGATGAGGATCTTGTAAGCGTGGACCCAAAGGAGCTGGTGCAAGCAGGCGCTGTTCCTGATATTTCTGCAATCAGCGACTGGAAAGACAAAGTAAAGATGATTATGCCAACCCATGCCCATCTGGACCATGTTGGAGCGATTCCATATCTTGGAAATAATTTCAAATCCCAAATAATGTGCACTCCTTTCACTGCAGAGGTTCTGAAAGGCATACTGACCGAGGATAAAATAAAATTGAACAGTAAAATTAGGAGCATGTCTGCTAATTCTTCCTTTAAAGTTTCTGACAATGTTGAGATAGAGTTTGTTCATGTCACGCATTCAACCCCGCAAACAGTGATGATTGCTCTGCATACGAAAGAAGGCACTATTTTATATGCAAATGACTATAAATTTGACTTGTTTCCTACATTGGGGAAAAAACCGAATTTCAAAAGGCTTGAGGAGTTAGGAAAGAAAAAAGTGTTGGCCTTGATTTGTGATTCTACATACGCTTCTGATGCAAGAAAAATGCCTTCTGAATCCATAGCGAAAGAAATGCTGAAAGAAGTTATGCTTGGCATTGATTCAAAAAACAAGCATGTTGTCGTGACTACCTTCTCTTCTCATATAGCTAGATTGAATTCCATCGTAGAGTTTGGACAAAAATTGAACAGGAAGATAGTTTTTATGGGGCGCTCAATGTCCAAGTACGTAAGGGCTGCAGAAGACACGGGAATTGCAAATTTTACAAACAAGGTTGAAGTCTTGAAGTACAGCAACCAGATAAAGCGAAAGCTCAAAAAAATAACGAAAGAGAGAGGAAAATACCTAATGGTTGCCACAGGCCATCAGGGCGAGCCAAAATCAACTCTTGCAAAGATGATGAATGGTGAATTAAAGTTCAATTTCTTGCCTGAGGACCATGTGATATTTTCCTGCAGGACAATACCTTCGCCAACAAACATAGCAAACAGGCAGAGACTGGAATCCGATTTGAAAAATTTCAATGTCAGAATCTTCAAGGACATACACCAGAGCGGCCATGCGGCAAGGGAAGACATGCGAGACTTGATAAATCTGGTGAAGCCAGAGCACATAATACCTGCACATGGTGAGTTAAGCATGACCTCTTCATTGGCAGACTTGGCAGTTGAAATGGGATACAGAAAAGGAAGCAATGTTCATGTTATGAATGATGGAGAAAGAATTAAGCTATAAAACCATAAATATTATAAATCAGACACCATATCCTTGTATTTGGGGGTAGCGTGCGATTAAGCACGCGTTAGACTATGAGACTTACTTTAGCAGAACCTAGCTACTTAAAGGAGAGCATATCGATAATTTCTGACCTAGTAAATGAAGCGAGATTTAAAATAACTCCGAATGCTATTGAACTGGTTGCAATGGACCCTGCAAATGTCGCTATGGTTATTTTCAAATTGCTCAGCAGTTCCTTTACAGAATATGATGTTCAGAAAGAAACAGAGATTGCAATTAATTTAAGCAATTTGAAGCAAGTGTTGAGGAGGTCTTCTCCAAAAGATATGCTTACCCTGGAACTGGATTCCGATAACAGGCTTAAGATAGAACTTAAGAGCAACACTTCCAGAACATTTAACTTGCCAATAATTGATTTGGAGGAAAAAGACCAAAAGGTGCCTGACTTGAAATTTCCTATAACTATAAGGACATCGTCAAGCATTTTAAATGAAGCAATTGCAGATGTGGATGTTGTTGGCGAGAGCGTTTCATTCATTGCAGAGCCAAAGAAATTTACTTTGAATGCCGAAGGAGACTTAAACCAAGCAAGGATAGAGATTAGGGAAGATGAAACAACAAAAATAACGATCAACAGCGATGAGAAGGTAAAGGCGAAGTACAGCGTTGAGTACCTAAAAAAGATGATAAATGGCTCAAAACTAAGCGATGAGGTTGTTATACAATTTAACAAGGATTACCCATTAAAATTAGAGTACAAGTCTGTCGACAAAGTAATGCTGAGTTTCATATTGGCCCCAAGAGTTGAAAACGACTAAAACATAAATTTTATAAATAAGACTTCTAAGGATTTAATTATGGAAAATAAGTCACGTTCTTTCCTTTTGGGCTGGACAGCTGATTACGTAAAAAACAAGGACATGATTTCTAAAAAAATTGAGAGCATTGAGAATGGAAAGGATGACTTTGATTTGCATGTCAAATACAAGGACAGAGAGCAGTATTTCATAATCATGCCTGCTATAACTGACATTGATTCAATAATCCGAAAAATAATCAATAATTCCAATTTCAGCATTGTGACTTTGAATTCAAAAGAGAATTTTGAGATTATAGTGAAGAACTGGAGCAAGCTTGAATCTTTCAAATTGCTTAACATAATTTTTGTAAATCCTTTCTCAGAGCTTGACAAGAAATGGGTGATTTTTCCTTATGTGCACAATAAGATTTGCGATGAAAAATCTTTAAAGATTGGCTTAAAATCAATGTTTGATATGGTTGAACCGATAGAGGAAGAGCAATTAGTCGCAAAAATCACAGACTGAACAATTAAGTTAACCAACTTTTTACATTTCTACTAAAATCATCCATAGCTTCTTCTTCTTTTCGCAGAAATTCTACTCTTTGTCTAAAATGTTCCATATCGCCTTTAATATGACTAGCGATTATATATGAATGTTTTTCTATTTCCTTTAACGTATTCCAAATTCCCTTTGCATTATCTATATATACTATGAAAGATTTCTCATTTGCAAAATTTTGCCAATAATCTTTTACCTCATTCCAGTTTTTTTGTACATCACTTTGTAAATTACTATAACCTAATCTACTGGGAAAATTTGAAATTGCATTCTCAATATATTCTAAAAGAACAGAAAATTTTCGCATAAACCATAATTCCGCTTCCATAATAATGTTTAATTCATCACCACTTGTACCTTGGGATGCATTCTGCAATTGTTTGATTACATTATCTTCTGATTTAAGATGGGTTAAAATATTTTCTATATGCACTTTAAATTCTTTTAAAACTTTTAAGAAATCTATGCTAGTCCAAGAAAATTCTATAACACTCCCTGGTTGTATAGAATGGTGTGAATAAAAAACTTGATTATATGTCAGAACTTTTTCAGTTGCATTTTGCAAATAATTGAAACCGTGGCGGTGTAATAACATTTTATACCTGTTGAACCTATTTGTGGAATGATTTTTAAAAGTTTCTTTTTCAAAAATTATAAACTAAACATAATAATTTGCCCTATAAAACCGGAAAATATCGGTATCAGCAGATTGTCATCAAGTTCGTCAACGAGAGTTTCTACAATTGTGGCTACGATTGCCATTCCCAAAATAACATAAATCCTGTCCAATATAATGAATCCGACAATAAGGTTCACTATCAATTCCCCTATGAATCCTGCCCATGTCTTGTTCCTGTAAATTAAAGTTGTCCCATACCTTTTTCCCACTAAAGCTGCTGTCATGTCGCCAAAAGTTGTCATGAGCAAAGCTGCCAGCGCTATCTTTGGGTCAAAAACAGCAAGCGAAATTACTGTTGCTGAAAGGAAGTATATAACACCGTACATCCTGTTTTCCTCTTTGGGCCTTATGAACTGCGAAAAGAAAGGCATTCGCCAACCCAATTCAAGCCTGAAGTATTCCAGTATCAAAAACAAAATCAACACTGCAACAAGGAAAAGTAGCGCAATTTGCTTGCCCATCCTGTCTTGTATAAAGAAATAGGCTGCAAGCACAATAAGGATTGTTATGTGTATTATCTTCCTTCCAATCTCATGAACAAATCCCCATGTCATAGCATTGACTTTTTAGTTTGAATATAAATAAGTTTCTAATAGATACGGCTGCCATAGGCTAAAAAATAGCATATACTTATTTTATAACCCAACTTAGATAAAATTAAATAGTTAATAGAATAAATATCTACATGGTCAAGGTAAAACGAGGCTGGCATAACCCTTCCAAATATATATATGCGCCTGAAGAAGGCAAATGCCAGTACTGCAATAAGCACGTGAAATCCCTAAAAGATCACGTCCACGATAAGCATAGGACAGAAAAGCTTGTCAAGAAAAAATAAAGAGTTGAAGTGAACCCATTTCGAACACCTCACTAGTTTTTGTATAACTGATATTTCTTAACTATTTGTCTACTTTCAGGGGTTCACTCCATAAGGGATGGATAGATCATTACTTTAGCAAGTGGCTGTTCAATCTAAGAGACATTTTTTCATATTTTTTAAGATGCAATGTTTTTATTTTGTGCTTTTTGAGGATATCAATTCCTTTGCAGTCCACAAAAATTTTCGGCTCTTTTGCTGCAAAAACAACATTGGAAATTTTTTTCTCAATAATAATGGAAGCGCAAGGAGTTTTGCCAGATAATCTTAAGCTGCAAGGCTCCATTGTTGTATATAATGTAGCATCTTTTGGATTTTCTTTTGCAAATTTTGTGGCGCATTCCTCTGCATGCAAGTCTTTGAATTTAAGGCTGTACCCTGTCCCTATAATTTTATTATTTTTAACTATGATAGCGCCTACTGAATAGTATTTTCTTGATTTCTTGCATTTTTTAGCTTGCTTCAAAGCAAGCATCATATAGTAATCATTGTCTTTCATTTTTGTACCACAAAACAACAATTTCATCAAATTTTTCTATTTTTTTCATCTTAAGGTTCAATGCAGTTTTAAGCCCGGTGCCGTCAACTAACGATGGCGCATTCAGATAGCCAAAAATTTTTGGAAATATAGCAATCCTAAATTCATCCACAAGATTATTCTTGGCAAATTCAAAATTTGTTGAGCCTCCCCCTTCTATCAAAAGTTTTTTTATGCCATTTTCAAACAGGATTTTAACCAACTTTCTAGTGTCAAATTTATTTTCTTTGGTCGCAAAGACTTCTGCAAATTTTTTTACTCTCTTAACATCATCACTTGAAGCCAATTTTGTTGTAAAAATATATTTTTTGGAATTTCCCTTAAGAAAATAAGAATTTGACGGGATATCGCAATATTTTGATATTGCAACCTTGGCAGGATTTTCAGGCTTTCCGCTTCTTAATCTGCTCAATCTAAATTTTTTGTTTTTTATAAGAAGTTTCGGGTTGTCAGTTTTTAATGTTGTTGATCCGACAAGTATGGCATCGCATTCAGATCTTAACTTATCAACTTCCTCAAAATCTTTCCTGTTTGACAATTTAACTGGCTTTCTCGACGAAGTTGCTATTTTGCCATCTAAACTCATGGCGGTGCTTATTATTATGTATGGCCTGTTCATGCTTTTACTATGTAACAAATATATTTAAAGTTTTGCAGAAAACTCAGATTACTTTACCCTATTTTCTCCAAGAACTTTCACAACATTTGGGTCGAGTAGGGTTGTTGTGTTTCCGTAATCCGTTCCGCCCTCCGCAATTACTTTTAGAATCCTTCTCATAATCTTGCCGCTTCTCGTCTTTGGCAAATCATCGGCAAACTGAATCTTGTCTGGCTTTGCTATGGGCCCGATTGTTTTGGAAACATGATTCCGCAATTCTTCCTTTAATTCATCGCTTTTATTAAATCCATTTTTTAAAATTACAAATGCATAAATCGCTTGGCCTTTTATTTCATGCGGGTAAGGCACAACAGCTGCTTCTGCCACTGATTTATGGCTGACCAGGGAACTTTCAACTTCTGCAGAGCCGATTCTATGGCCTGCCACTTTTATAACATCATCGCTCCTGCCCATGATCCAGAAATATCCGTCTTCATCAATTTTTGCAGTATCACCTGTCAGGTAAACCCCGAATTTTTCAAAGTAAGTGTGCCTGTATTTTTCTGGATTGCCCCAAACTGTCCTTAGCATGCCTGGCCAGGGATTTTTAATTACCAGATAGCCGCCCTCATTCACATTTGCTTTGCTTCCATCTTCCCTTAAAATTTCAGGAATAATCCCAAAAAACGGCTTTGTGGCAGAGCCAGGCTTAAGCGGAGTCGCGCCCGGCAGCGGAGTTATTAATATCCCTCCAGTTTCTGTCTGCCACCAGGTATCAACAATTGGGCATTTCTCCTTTCCAATTACATTATGGTACCAAATCCACGCTTCTGGGTTTATGGGCTCACCCACAGTTCCAAGAAGCCTCAGACTTTTTAAATTGCACCTATCAGGCCACTTATCACCCTCTTTTGCAAGTGCCCTTATCGCAGTTGGCGCTGTGTAAAAAATTGTGGCTTTATGTTTTTCAATTATTCTCCAGAATCTGTCTGGGTTTGGATATGTGGGGGAGCCTTCATACATGACAATAGTGGCTGCATTTGACAAAGGCCCATAAACAATGTAAGAATGCCCAGTTATCCATCCAATGTCTGCTGTGCAGAAATAAATATCATCGTCTTTGGCGTCAAAGATATATTTAAAAGTCTGGTTTACAAATAATAAGTAGCCTGCTTGGGTATGCAAAACACCTTTTGGCTTGCCTGTTGTCCCAGATGTGTAAAGTATAAATAAAGACTCTTCAGAATGCAGACTTTGTGGCTCACAAAAATCATTAATGTCGCTTTCATTTATAAGGCCATTCCACCAAAAATCCCGGTTTTGCTGCATATTAACTTGATTGTTTGCCCTCTTTACGACAATCACATTTTTAATGGTTGGGCATTCTTTCAAGGCAACATCTGCGTTGTCTTTTAATCCAATAATTTTCCCGTTTCTGAAACTTCCATCTGCTGTAATCAGCAATTCCGCTTGGGAATCCTGAATCCTGTCCTTCAATGCATCAGAACTGAACCCGGCAAAAACAACTGAGTGAATCGCACCAATTCTTGCGCAAGCAAGCATTGCAATAGGCAGTTCAGGAATCATTGGCAAATATATCTCAACAATATGGCCTTTTTGCACATTTTTTTTCTTTAGAACATTGGCAAATCTGCAAACTTCCCTTAACAGCTGCTCGTAAGTATAAGTTTTTGTTTCTCCAGACTCGGATTCCCAAATATAAGCAATTTTTCTTCCTTTTCCTGCCCTTATAATTCTGTCAATGCAATTGTAGCAAACGTTCAAATAGCCGCCTTCAAACCATTTGAAAAAGCCCATGTCATTTCTCAGGACAATGTCCCATTTCTTGAACCAATCAAGTTGGTTTGCCAACTCTGCCCAGAATGCCTCTGGATTATCAATGGATTTTTTATATATCTTAGTGTATTGCTGTATATTTTTAATATTGGCCTTTCTGCTGAACTCGTGCGAAGGGTAGAAAACTCTATGCTCTTTGAGAATTGAATCAATATAAGACATTACGCACCTCTTTTTAAAATTTAAAAAATATCTCTATTTTTATAATTATCGGTCAGGATTTTCTAATACTATTATATTGACTTTATTTACTGTTTGTTCTACAAATTCTTCAATTAAGCCTTGGGTATGGCCTTTGCCAAACACTACAATACCTATTTTTTGGTTATGATCCTGCATTTCTGAAAGCATCTTCTTAACTGCTAAATGGGCTCTCAAGTCTAGCACATAATAATCATACAACGACCTGTTTTTAGGCTTAGAATTCATAAGCAATGGCAGGAATTTTCTTGCTTTTGGTTCGCAAGCTTTGAGATTATCGTCATTAAATTTAATAACAAAAAAACCAAAATATAATTCTGAATATATACTATCGATTGTCTCCAGATAACTTATAAACTTAGAATTAATGGAATCAATTGTGGCTAGCTTGTTTAATGCAATCTGGTTTTTTATCCTGAGTTCATCATACTTTTTGGCAAATCCTGCGCGGTTTTCATCAGTCATCCCTTGTTTTCGGATAGTGTCAAAATCTGCATTCCACTTTTTAATTGCATCATTAGATTTTTGTGCTTCTTTTAATGCCTGCTCATGAGTTGGCAACCCGGTGCTGCTGTAAATATATGCCAGGCATTTCTGGTCTATCTTATATAAAATGAGAGCACGATTTTCTAAACTTGCTTGAGGGTTAATTTTTTCATGCGCATTGTGAACATATCTAAACATTTTCTCTATATCTTCTTTGGGTACATTTAATTCTTTGAATATCTTCCTTATACTCTCGGCTATATCAGATAATTTGTCATATAGTTCAGACAATTGAGCAATCGACATGTATCTTTGCGCATTTTCGTCTTCTAAACCTATGACATTATAATTTTTATTTTTAATTAAAACTTCTATTAATATGTCCTCCCCATTAAGTACGCGTATCCCTCTTTTTTTATCAACATCATATCCTGCCCAGCCCTCTATGCCAACAAAATTTAGGCCAAAATTCCTGCGCAATAATTCCAATTTAACGTACTCTTTAGTCCATCCTTCGTCAGCAGCTCTTCCGCCATGTATGTCTTCAATAATAATTATAATTGGAGAATCAGGAGTTTGCGGCATAAATGATATACTTGCAGGATTTAATTGCGGTATTTTTGAAATTCCCTCATAAAGTTTTCTTACGTCAATATTTTCTTGTGCAAAAGATTTAGCCCCAAAAGCAGCAACCCCAGCTGCAGCCATCCCACCTATTTTCAGAAAACCTCGTCTTGATATTCTAACTCTTTCTTCTTTCAAAGAGTTGACAACTCTATTTAATACCTCAACTTCAATAGAAAAAATCTGTGTTTTTGTTCGGAATACTTCATCATTTCTTATTTTATCAATTAATGCAGCAAGGAATTTATGTTCACCCAACTTACCTTCTAAAAAACCTATGGCAAAATCATATTTGAACAATTCTTGCACGTTCATTTTAATAATTATGTATACAATTTTTAATATTTTATCTTAAATCTCAATATCGCTCCAATTCCCCCCAGCCCGTCCAATCTTTTCCCAGAGTCATGCTCAGAACTTATAATTTCAACTTCGCCTTTTGTATTGTCAACTGTTTTCATTATGTTTTCTAATTTTTTATAAGTGTTTTCCAGCCTTGTTTTCTGAATAAGAGAATCAGTAATCAATAAATCCTTAACAGCTCCAATGTTTGCAGCATTCCCAGTTTCATCAATCCCATAAACTGCCAAGTTATTTTTTGCAATCTCTGTTAATAATTCCTCAACTTTAATAATCTCTTTTGCTGCCCTCTCCTGCTTCAGGGCTTCTCTTACCTCAGGCCTTTTTACTACCTCTTCTATGCCATTTTTTGTCGCGCTTGAGCAGGTTGCAAGAATTATTTTTTGCTTCAATTCATTGTCTTTTAACTCTTTCATCATGTCCTCTTTCCAAAATGCCGGCGAGCCCAATATTACTTGTTTTATCTTGTGCCTTTCAACACATTCATTCATCTTGTTAATTATTGTCAAGTAGAAATTCTCCTTTTTTGTATTCTCTTCCCTTTTTTTTTGAACATCGCCATGAATATGGGACAAAATCTCATAGCCATATTTTTTAAATAATGCGAAATAAGCTTCCTCCCGGTCATGCACTACTATAAGAATAGAGGATTTCTTTTCAGAGCAAGATTCTTTTAACTTATCAACTTGGTACTTCAGCCACTGCTCTTTTATTATTGTTATTGAAGTATTCTCATCCACATTGAAAGTATGGTGCTCCCCCAATGGTATGTCCTCGGGCGCTTCTTTAATTACGCCTGAAACCCTGAGTACGTTCGAATATTTGCTGAACTCAACCTTTTCCACTTGAATCTTCAAGAAAACCGGCTTTTTTGTTGCATCCTTTGATTTTTCAGTATCAGACTGGGACTTGATTTTCCTAAAGGTCTTGCCTTGAATTGTGTCCTTTGGCTCAATAATTGTGCTTAGGTACCACAGATCATCCAGATTTTGGGTCAATACTTTGGCTTCCCTTTTTTTTAAGTTAGAATATAATAATTTCATGATAAATACTAAAATCAAAACCTTTAAATATGTTTATGTTAATTTCTTTACATTACTGTAGTTAAAATTATAAAATGATAAAAAAGAAGTCCCAGTCCGGCATGAATGCTGCAATTTTGGTTGCAATAATTGCTGGCTTGATAATCCTTTACATTATTTTTTTGCCAACATCCCAAAAAGAAAATCTTCTTGAGAACAAAAACCCTGGTGAAACTGGCTCATCTGAAACTTCGCCAAATGTCCTTTTATCAGTAAACCCTGGTTCTTTGAGCACTTCCAAAGGGTTAGAAGAGCAAAAGGCCATCCCGGACGCTTTTTTGATTGAGACTACAGCAGCAAAAGAATTAAAAACCATCAACCCATTTATCATAAGGAATGGATGGTTTGACAAGAGAACATACAAGGTCGAATTTGATCTTGATGACCCGGAAAATACTGATAATGTCCTATTGTCATTTATCGCCAAAAAAAGGCAGGGCATATTGGCAATAAAGCTTAATAATCAGGTAATTTTTGAGAATGAACTGACAAGCAGTTCACCAGAGCCGGTCAAGCTGGATAAAAAACAACTGGGTAAAACCAATACATTGGAATTCAGCGTTTCTTCTGTAGGCGTAAAATTCTGGACAACAAATGAATATAGTTTTGAGAACACAAAAATAATTGGTGACTTAACAGACACGAGCAGGCAGGAAAGCAACAATGTTTTTACCATAACGGATTCAGAATTTTCAAGCATGGAAAAGGCTACTTTGAGGTTCATACCAAATTGTGGCAATATAGTGAAATTGGGAGCCTTGGATATTTTTGTAAACAACAAAAGGATGTTTTCCTCTGTCCCAGTTTGCGATAACCAATACATGCAGAGCATCCCAAAAAGCGTCTTGAATGAAGGCGCAAACACTATAGTGTTCAAGACAAACAAAGGCAGCTACAGCGTTGAGCAGGTTAAAATTTCGCTTGATTTCAAATCTCCCAAAATAAGGACTTATTTTTTCGAAGTTGATAAAGCGGCATTTAATAGAATAAAGGACGGAAGCAATGTCATGCTCACCATCAAATTCACAGACAGCACAACGCAAAAAAGAGTAAAACTGGATGTTAACGGCCATCAGGAAACTGTAGAGACAAATAAAGCGGAATTTTTAAAGGACATAGGCAGCAAGGTTTCAGAAGGCAACAATTTTGTAAGGATTGAGCCCTTGGAAGACGTTGAAGTGGCCGAGTTAAGGATAGTATTGGCATAATAATGTTTATTTCATCACTCATATTGTTCAAAAAGAAGAGGTGGCTTGGGAAGAATTCTTATTTACTTAGTTCCAATTGAAAATGGCAACACAAAATCCGGCATCAAGCGGCGGAATGACGTTTTCTCCTAAATTAACCCTTAAAACCGGAAAAGAGGTTGATGTAGGAACAATAATGGTCATTTTATTTGCTTATGCTATCTGGATTTATGACTTATCTTCAATCGGCGGCAGGCCATATGCAGGATTCAAATTTTCTTCATTTATTTTTACCAATACAAATTGGTTGGCAGTTCTTACTTCATCTGCGGTTTCAGTTTTCTTAATATTTAACATTTTTAAAAAATTTTTGACAAAAGACAAAAGCTTTATTTTTTCACTGATACTGCTTTATATAATAACCTCTAAATTTGCTATAGCATTCAAAGATTACTTTACATCCGGTAAAACTCTTTTTAACACAGCTATTCCAATATGGATTGTCAATGTTATCATCCTTCTGATATTTGTTATAGTTATCATATACTTATTTCAAAAACACGGCTATACAGTTGATAGTGGAGAATATATTTCTTATATTATAATGGTCATGACTTATTCTTTTTTCTGGGTGAACTGGAATTGGACTTCAAACCCAAAAGCAATAATACACATAATCTTTATGTCATTCTACTGCTTGTGGTATCTAGCTTCAATGGAAGACATACCAAAAGAAAGATTATATCTTGCTACATCAGCATTCATAATAATAGATTTTTTTGCGTATAGCTATTTTACAGGTGTGTTTGGCTTATCCTTCCCTTACATTGTCTTATTAGTATCTTTTTATGCCAGCATGTTCACAGAAAGCAAATTTGCAAAATTTAATGGATTTGTTTTGCTGCTTATAGGGGTATTTATTGCAATGGAAGGGACAGTTTATGGGCAAGACAATGGAGTAAATTTTGAGGAACAGACAGGAACAACATTCAGCAAATTTACCCAATCAGTTTTCAAGCTTTGGGATACGGCCAAAAATAAAGTGGAGCATGGAGTAGAACAAAATTTAGATTATGCAACCGGAGGCTATCCGGGGCTTGTGGAAAAAAATCGTTATGAAAGCTTGGGAGTATATTTCTCAAATATAAGGGCAGCAGAGCCTAAATTCTATACTGACGAAGCTGTTACTGTCTGGGGCACCATAAGGAGCAAAACATACCAGGACATGGTGATTGCAAATTTTGATTGTTATAGGTGGAGAAATGAAGATACCGCAACAGGTTTAAGGAGAATACCGTCGGATACAAAACGCCCATCAAACCCTTTGCCATTATTTAAGCTTGAGGAAAATGATGTTCAATGTACTTTTGCTGCGGACAGCACTAAGGGTTCAATTGAGCCAGGCACAAACACAATCACATTTCGTGCAAATTATAATTTCTTGACAAATGCATATACAAAAGTTTATTTTATTGATAAAGAAATTTATCGGGGCTTAGTAAGAGAAGAAATTGACCCACTAACAGAATTCGGAATAGTCGACAAAAATCCACAATCAGTCTTTACCAATGGCCCGGTGGAGATTGGCATGGATGTTGGTGATGCCAATCATTTGATATCAGTAAGCGATAATCCTGCAGTAAATCCAAAACTATTTGTTTCATTACGCAACAGAAAAGCAATTGAGGACCAAGATAAAAAAATTATACGTACATGGGAGGGCAGAATTAACAAAATAACAGAACTTGTAATATTGGCTCCGCCTAATGTTTATATTGATACGACAGATCCATTTGCATGCAACAGGCCGTTTAAACCTTTTTCTTTAGCAGACTGCAAAACATCGTGTGACCAAAAAATAAAAGCACCTTGCGAAAAAGCATGCGTTGCTGACACATCATGTCAAAATGAATGTAAAAAAACTTTTGATAAGTGCAATTCAGAATGTGATGATTTATTCAAGAGCGAAGCAGGAAATTTACCTTACAATGGATATGCATTAGATGTGGACGCGCTTTATAAAGATGCATACAAGGATGACTACTTAAACATAGAAGATGATAGATTCAGGACATTTTCTTGCGAGTTTGAACCAAAAAAAGATGTTCTGGACAAAACACCGATAGCAACAAGGTATTTCAGGGTAAGAGCAAGATACGATTACCTGCTTGAAAATTCTGTCGAAGTCAATGTAGAGCAGGCTCCTGGAAAAATTAATTATAAAGTAAGCGGCTATTTAAAATCTTTCTTAAGTGATCCAGCTATTGCTCCAAAAATAAATCCTTATGGTGCATCAGAATCCCTTATAGCAGCAATTATTTTAGTAGAAAGTAGGGGACGGCATTGCAAAACTGGAAGCTCATCTTGTGACAGAGCAGATGTAAAACAAAGCTATGATCTAAGTAGTGTGGGATTAATGCAGATAAACGTACATGATGATCCTAAGCGGCATGGTCATCCGGAATGGAAAACAGATGCATCAGGAATATGCGGCAATAATCCCGATGGCACGTCAAAGACTGTGTACGATATTGACTGTAACTTTAAGTTAGGAGTTTATATCTTAAATGATAATTATAGGCGGCTTGGAGCAGATGGAAAAGAGAGGACTTATGGTCCTTATAATGTTGGTAATTATAGATTTGGACCAGTGAAGTATAAAGGTTGGGATGCTGCATTGAGAGGTTATAATGGTTGGGGACTCCCATCAATTCCAAATAACTGCAATACTAAAGAATGCTTGGATAGAGTTTTTGATTATGTTGGTACAGTCAATAGATTTAAATCAGCCATAGAAAATGGCAATGATTTCAGCCCTGAAATGATAAAATTCCTAAAACAATTTGACCAATTGATTCCGAAATCAGGAGATGAAGTATATCCACCTACAAACGTCATAGCCGCAGACACAAAAAATATACGAGGAAGCATTACGATAACTTGGATACCTTCAACAATACCCAATGCAAAATATAAAATCACAAGGACAAATCAGCAAAACACAGGTGATGTGCAGTCATTTGATGATGTTCCATCTACTAAGCTAACTAGCGGTCAATTACAATTCATAGATACAACAAATGTGCAAGATGATGTTATTTATGCTTATGAAATAAAAGCGTATACAGATTTTGGAGAATCAGAAGCCGCAACAACTACTGGAACATCATTTGAAGATAAAATACAACCACCATCAAGTCCAGTTGCTGAAGACACGCCTGGAAAATCAAAAAGCATTACAATAAGGTGGGTAGCGTCTTCAACTTCAAATGTGAAATATTACATTTACCGCTACAATCAAGACAGTTCAAATTCAGCTGGCCCATTCGATACTGACAAACTAGAATATATTGATACAAGCGTTACGGACAATGTTGTATATTATTATAGTATAACTGCAAAAACAGACAGATTTGCATCAAGTTCCATACAAACTGAAACAGTTATGTCAACAGATAAAAACTAGAATATATTAAAATCATAAATAAAATGAAAAAATTAATTTTATCAATTTTAATATTTTTTTCGATTTTTTTGCTAAGCTGCACCATAAGCAACCCATTCGGCACATCAACAAAAAAATCCACAGACGTAGATGTTTATGTAGGCTTTCAAGGCTTGATTGCGGAATTTTCAAAGACTGCCCCTCCGCCAACAGTTTTCCAGGAAAGCAGTTTTCCAATCTTTATTAGATTGAGAAATGTTGGAGCATACGATATTAAGGATAAAAATGGGGGAAAAAACGGGATAATATCTTTAGGCTTGGAAAAAGATTATGTCAAGGATGTTACTATTGAGCCGGACCCCAGACTTGCATTTGATTCCAATACACTCAAATTCGATATAGACGGAAAATCTCAAATCAACGCAAAAGGCGATGAAATTTTTGTAAATTTCAATGCAAAAACTAAGAAATTAGACCCGCAGAGCGAAACCCATACATCTGCAATCACTGCCACTTTATGTTATCCGTACCAGACATTGGCTGCTGCAACAGTTTGTATAGATCCAGACCCGTCAGGCACAAGGCCGGGAAAAAAAGTCTGCCAAGTACAGGATATAACATTTAGCAGAGGCCAAGGCGCTCCAATAACAGTTGTGAAAATCGAGCCTCAGATGGTTCCAGACGGAAGAGACATAAAACCCCAGTTTCTCATATACGTGGAAAATAGGGGTGCTGGCGATGTTGTTAATAAAGATAGTTATGATAATATATGTACTCAATCTGAATCCAGCGGCAGTGACGTATGGAATAGGGCGCATATACAAGTATTTACAACAGGCTCTCAAGGCGAAAATCAGCTTGTATGCTGCCCAAATGATGTTAATGGCAATTGTGATGAAAAAGAAACAGACACAAATAAAAAAACAGGCATTTTAAGATTTAGGGATAAAAAAGATTTTGTGAGGTGCACTTTTAGTAATGGCATACCTAGAAATTATGATGCATACACTTCCCCATTAAAAATCCTGATTGATTATGGATATGTACAGTCCATATCTACAAACATAATAATACAGAAGCCGTTGAAATATTAAGATTAATAAAAAGTTTTATATATCAAAAGTCTAATTTGTTTGATAATGGCAGATTCAAGAAAATTTCTGATGGTTGCGTCATTTTTAGTTTTGCTAATACTGATTTCCGGGTTTTCCTGCTCGCTTAAAAATCTAGGCAGTTCCACAAAAAAAGACACAAAAAAAACTGTTGAAGACTTGAGGACAGGCACTGATGGCATTGTCGCAAATTTCTTGCCAAATAATCCTCCTCCAATAGTTCATGCAGAAGATAATTTGCCGAATGCAGTTGATGTAATATTGGAATTGGCAAACAAAGGTGCTTATCCCCAGCCAGATGATAATGTCAAATCTGTAAACGGCAAGATATTCCTAAGCGGCTATGACAAGAATATACTTAAATTTGGACAAGATGGAGAAAAATATTTTGAGGACTTGAGTAAAAAATCCCTGAGCGGGAAAAGTTTGGTAAACATAAATGGCGGCTCAGACGTAGTTATATTTAATGGGAATGTCAATTTAGAAAACTTAAAGGTTAATAAATATGAGCCTAGTTTGTTGGCAACTGTGTGCTATGAATACAACACTGTTGCAGGTCCTTCTGTTTGCATAGATCCAGATCCTTACTCTATAGTACAGCAAAAGAAAGTATGCCAAGTTAATTCAATAACTCTTACAAACCAAGGTGCTCCAATAGCAATAACAAATATTGATGAAGAGGCATTTGCAACAAAAACCCAATTCAAAATCACAATAAAAAATGTGGGTCAAGGCGAGGTCATTAAAAGTAATAAGGCAGATTCCGCTCAATCTTCTGGCTCTAATGGGGATACAATCAACAAATGTGATCCATTCGGGACAAATAAATTGGCTAGGGAAGACATAGATAAGGTTTATGCGGAAGAGATAAGTATAGGCCAAGACAGACTTTTGTGCTATCCGTTTATAGACAAACCCGCCAAAGCAGATCAAGGTTTTATAAGATTGCTTAATGGAGAAGGCTCAATAATCTGCGAGTTTGAAAAAACAGCCCCTAATAGTTATCCGGGAGGCAACACAGCATACACAACCCCTTTGAAAATCATATTAAGCTACGTGTATAAAACAACAGCACAAAGGAGCTTTCTTATTCAAAGGGAAAACATAGGAAAAAACTAAATTAACGCTGGTAAACATCAAATATCAATCAAATAGGTTCTGTCCCGAGTCTATTTTTTAGGAAGAATTAATAACCCAGGCAGCCATTAGGCTGCAAGGGGGTGGAGGTATGAACTCCACCATGGAAAAAGAAAACAAACTGGTTAAAAAAGTTAA
>JAHFQL010000054.1 GCA_023259315.1 Candidatus Woesearchaeota archaeon
TTATAAGATAGATTTTTAAATAAAATTTGTTTTCTTTGACTAATGTCACTTGCTGAAAAAGTAACAGCCTCATTAAGATTTGTTTTGAAAATGAATTTGAAAGTGTAGTAAATTCAGTGTTTGATTTATACAACAGGTCAACTGGAAAAGACAAGTATTCTCTATCAAACATTTATGCAATAGGTTCATTAATATGGCGTGCTTATGGATGACGGATACAGAAGAGGAATGGTTCTTAAATTTTTCAGACAACTTCAAAGGTAACATTGCAAGGGAAATTAATAATTCATATTATGAATCATTCGTAAAGTTAAGACTTGAAAACAAGATTAGTCCTGAAGCGATAAAAATTGCTGAAGATTTTTTGCCAAAAAAAAACGGCAGGTTATTCTGAATTAAATTACAATCAGTCAATAAATATTTCGTTGTACCTTTTGTCGAAAATCAGCATGTCAAATGAAACCTTGGATGTGTTGGCAAAATGCCACAGATTAGGCAACACAAGCGAAAAAATCGGAGATTTTGATTTTGAGCCTGTAAGCACCAGCATAAACTACAGGATCATTTCAAACATAAACGCCAATTTATCCGATAATC
Source organism: Candidatus Woesearchaeota archaeon (assembly GCA_023259315.1). Next base: position 598 of record JAHFQL010000054.1, read on the forward strand.
CACCGATATGCTGTGTTTTCAACGATTGCAAGCCATGCTGCAGAGAAGATTCATGCAGAAACGATCCAAAAAGTTTTCCAGTAGTATTTGTGCACGGGCATTCATTTGCCAAGGACAATTCGCCGGAATTCTCGCTGGACTCTTTCAACAAAATCCAGTCAAAGCTTCAGGAAGATGGCTATTAAATGCGGGAATAGTCTCGCTTTACTCGAAAAACGAGCCTTTTCAGGAGGGAATATGGGGATTGTCAGGCAAACCGATTACAGTAAAGATAAGCTATTATTACGACGCTTTCAGGAAATATGACAAATAACATAGTGATTCCAACCAAAAGCGAGAACATAGACACTTATGCAGTAAGGCTGAAGGATTTAATAGATATAATAAAGGAAAGAACAAACAAGCCAAAAGTCAACATAATTGCGCACTCCATGAGCGGCTTAGTTGCAAGAAGATACGTCCAGATTTTTAGGTCCCAAGATGTTGACAAGATAATAATCATAGCAACTCCAAACCATGGTATTTCAAGCTCAGCAGAAAGTTACTGCGGATATGTGGGTAAGAATAGAGAATGCCAGGACATGCTTCAAAACTCCTTGTTCATCAACAAATTAAATGACCCTTCAAAGCAGCCCAGCAATCTGAGAATCTATTCTGTCATTGGACAGGGATGCGCTACCGACAACACCGATGGAGACGATGTAGTTGCAACAGAAAGCGCGAAACTGGAAAATGCAAAATTATTTTATGTGAATGGAGCTTGCGATGAATTTTTTGGAAATGTTTTGCATACAGATATTCTTAAAATTGATGAATACCCTCAAACTTATAAGATTATAAAAGAGATATTGAAAGAATGATTATTTCTTCTCAACAATCTGTATAGTGCAGGAACATGGAAGTTTTTTTGAGGCTCTTTCCAATGCCTGCTTTGCAACTCCAAGATTTTGCTTGTCAACCATCACTTGGAATATTGTCTGGCCTTTTTTTACCCTGGCAGCAAGTCCGATCGGCTTGCCAAATGGATGCGCCATCCCGGATGAGAACCTGTCAGCCCCTGCGCCGGTTGCAAGAGAATGCTCCCTTAAAACCTGATAAGGGTAAACAGAAACTCTTAGATGGAAGCCATTCAGCCCAAGAAATGACTCAAGCAATTTGTTTGATGTCTGCCGGGCGCTTTCCAAGGCATTGTCCCTTATCTGTAATTCTGATTTTGATACGAGGTTTAAAGTGTATTGAAATTCCTTGCTGGCATCTCCTGTGTTGAATCTGACAACCTTGACATTAGGCGTCATCCTTATGTAAGATTTTGCCTTGAATTTGGAAGTTCTTGTGTAAGGACGTTTAAATCTCCTGTAAGCGACAAATTTTCTGATTCTTGCCATATCTGCTAGGATTTCACTTTTATTTTTAAATGTTGCTAATACTTTTCGAAAACTATATAAATAAGCATTATATAATGGAGTTAGAGATATGATTGCTGGGAAAAGAGGTGAATGAATGTTATTTAATAAGCGGGCTTCTTTAGAAATCTCAATTCAGGCTATTGTTATTGTAGTGCTTGCAATGACCCTTCTCGGGTTAGGCTTAGGGTTTGTTAAAGGATTGTTTGGAAACATCAGCTCTTTATCGGCAGCAACTTTTGACAAAATTTCTGACCAGTTAAACAGGGATCTTGTGAACAGCAATGAAAAATTAGTTTTTTCCCAGACTAAAATAAATATTGAGAGGGGCAAATCAGTTTTATTGGGATGGGGCATAAAAAATGATGGGAATGCAAGATTGGATTATTATGCCGAATTCATGCCAATAACATGTCCAGATTCAAGTGGAAACCCAAGCACATGCACCTCAAATGCAATTGAAAACTGGTTTACTTACAAGCCAAAGACAGGAGTTAATCCTACCCCTTATTCAGTGGATGCTGCTGGCCAGAAAGTGGAGAGAGTGGATTTATCAATACCCAAAAAAAACAATATCGATCCGGGGTTGTACCTTATTGAGCTTGCAATCAAGGACGACTCTGGCATAAAATATGCGACTGCTGACATTTTTGTCACGGTGACTTAAACTGGTTCAAGGTGTTAAAAATGAAAAGAAGACTGTCAGAGCAACAGGAATTTGAAATAATGAAACTTGTTTTGGATAAATTTCTTTGGTTGGGATTCGGCATAATGGCTTATGGATTGTATTTGATGTTTAACGAATCCATACAATTTGGGCTGCCATGGATGGTGTCAGGTGCAGTGATTTTGCTGATATTCACGTGGATAATCGTTAAAGAGTATGAAGTCGTAAAATAAGTTTAATTTTTTTTAATTGATTTCAATATTTTTGCTTTACATATTAAATCTAGTTCGCCAAATTCTTGTGCTCAGAAATAATTTTTTCATAACCTTTATATACAAGCAATAAAATAAAACAAATGCTCATGCATGATAAAAATGATTTTGATAAGAAGCTGCAGAAATTTTCTGTTGTCAAAAAATGCCCGAGGTGTGGGCAATTAAGCTTGTCGTTCAAGGGCAATGCGATAAGATGCTCAAACTGCGGCTATGAACAAGGAATGCCCATAATTAGGTGAGTTGATGCCTACACATTTTAAAGATCAAAGAATTGGGGTTTTCGTTGACGTCCAGAACATGTACTATTCTGCAAAAAATTTATACAATGCCAAGGTCAATTTCGCGCAGATACTGAAAGCCGCGGTGCAAGACAGAAGCTTGATAAGGGCAATCGCATATGTCATCAAAGCGGACGTGAGGGAAGAGCAGAATTTCTTTGACGCGCTTGAAAAGATAGGATTTGAAGTAAAGGCAAAAGATTTGCAGATTTTTGCAGGCGGGGCAAAAAAAGGCGATTGGGACATTGGATTGGCAATGGACACAATAGAATTGGCGCCGAAGCTTGACACAATAGTCATAGTCAGCGGCGACGGCGATTATGTGCCCTTGATAAATCATCTGAGGCACGCACTGGGGTGCAGAATAGAGGTCATAGCATTTGGAAAATCCGGCTCTGCACTTTTAAAGGAAGAGTGCGACTTGTTTATTGACATGGACGCTGACAGAAAAAGATTTTTGATTTACAGGTAAGGGGGTAAAATTTAAATAATTATTTGAATATCATCAGATAAAATGATTGAAGTGACAAAAGACAATTTTGAAAAGGAAGTTTTGAACAGCAAGATGCCGGTCTTGGTGGATTTCTGGGCGCCTTGGTGCGGGCCTTGCAGTATAGTGGGGCCTGTTCTGGAAAAGCTGTCGCATGAATACACAAACAAGCTCGTTTTCTCAAAGCTGAATGTCGACGACAGCCAGGAGATTGCAGCGCAATATGACATAAGGGGCATACCATGCATTGTTGTTTTTAAGAACGGCCACGAAGTTGACAGGGTGATAGGATCTTTCCCGGAAATGATGCTTAGAAGCAAGATAGACTTGATTTTAGCCAAAGCTTAATTATTATATTACTTATAAGTAGTAAAAACCGAAAGATTTAAAAAGGGCAAAGGGGGATATAATGAAAGCATTAAACCCGTTTTTGGATATAGGAGAGATTGTGCCTGATTTTGAGTTTGAGGCGCAGGTATTGGAAAAAAACAACAGGGAAGCAGACTTGTTGATTAAGAAAGGGTACAAAATCAAGAAATCTGTCTGGAGCGGGCTGATTGCATCATAGTTGAAGAATCACAATGTACAAGCATAAACTTTGGGATGAGGATAAATGGAACATTCATTCAAGCAGCTACAATTCTTCAAAATATGAAAACGCTTCTTCAGACAAGAAAGAGGACAGAAAATATATTGAGCAGAAATATGGCTCAGACGAAAAAAACCTTTCATCAGATTACATGAGGAACAAAGATTCAAAAGAAAAGGAAGAGAAAAAAAAGGATGAATTATTTGAAGAACTGGAAGAGAAAAAGGAGAAGCAGGAAATAAAAGAAGATGAAATTCCATTCAAGGCCGCAAAACAGGTGTTTGCAGAACATCAAAACGAGTTAAAGAAACCGGCTAAAAAAAAGGATGTAAACACCATAGAAGACGCCATCAAGAAAGCCATTGAAGAAGAGAAGAAGGTAATCATAATGGACAGCTAATATGCGGTACATAACCTTATTTAATATTGTTCTGATTATTTTATTGCCATTATTGCTTTTTCTTTTGGTGTTTTATTTTACTGCTTTTGACGATTCTTTTTACCAAGAAAAATTTTTACAGTATGAAGTTAATAAGAATGTTCCAGATGCAATCCAATTGCATTACAAAGTGATAGATTTTGTTCTGGGGAAAGGCATAGGGCTTCCAAAACAGTTTAATGAGAGAGAAATCAAGCATCTTTGGGATGTCAGGAACGCAATATCAAAATCAAAAATATTGCTGCGTGCATTGTTAATATCGTTTATCTTATTATTGATATTGTCTGCATATCTGCTAAAATCAAAAGATAGATTCATAAAATTTTTGAGTGGTATTCTTTTTTTTGGTGGTTTGCTCACGATAATTATTGCAGCATTCTTATTTTTATTTATCAAATCAAATTTTTCACCAACTTTCGAGACATTTCATATGGTGCTATTTAAAAGTGGCACTTACACTTTTGATCCTGCAAGGGAAATGATAGTAAACCTATACCCTGAGGGATTATTCATGGACTTGGGCATAAGAATATTAATATTGGTTATTACTGCCGCAGTAGTTATTATATTGGTGGGGGCAGTTCTCATATTAAAAAACAAAAAGAATAAATAGAAATGATTTTTTGAAATATGAAATGAAAAAACTAATTGCCGCAAACTGGAAGATGAACAAGACTGTTGCAGAATCCGTTTCTACAGTCAAGGAATTGAAAAGTCTGGTCAAAACGCAAAAAAAAGTGGATATTGTTGTTTGCCCGGCTTTTACTGCATTGAGTGCGGTTTCCAAAGAGCTTAAAGGAAGCAGCATAAAACTTGGCGCGCAAAACATGCATTTTGAAAGTGCTGGAGCATATACTGGCGAAATCTCACCTTTGATGCTAAAAAATATCGGATGCGGGTTTGTAATTTTGGGCCATTCCGAAAGAAGGGAATTTTTTCATGAGGATGATTTGCTGATAAACAAGAAAATTATTTCAGCGCTTAACCACTCATTAAATCCTATACTTTGCGTTGGCGAGACTCTTGAGCAAAAGAACTCAAACAAAACAAGAGAAGTCATAGACAAACAATTGAGAAACGGCCTTGTCAATATACCGGCGTTGCACATGAAAAATATCAATGTTGCATACGAGCCAGTTTGGGCAATAAGTAGAGGCAATACAAACCAGAAATCTGCTATCCCTAAAGATGCGGAAGACAGTCATCAGTTCATAAGGGGTGTTATTGAAAACATGTTCGACAGGAAAACAGCAGAAAATACAAGAGTTTTGTATGGAGGTAGCATGAAGCCTGAGAATGCAAAAGAACTGCTTTCCATGCCAAATGTGGATGGCGGCTTGGTCGGAAATGCTTCACTTGACGCCAAAAGTTTTGCTAAGATAACAAAAGCAGCGAATGATTATGGCACTTCCACATAGAATTTCTGTATTGGAACATACAACCCGCTTGCTGTCTTTATCTGCACATTAAAAATGTAAGTGCCAGATATTGCATTTGCAGGAACCTCAACGGCTATACCAATTTTTGCTTCTTCATTTTTCTTGATTGCAACAGTTCTTGGCGCTGTAGGGTTTAATATTAATGGAGGATTTGTAATTGGCGTATTGTCTTTTTTGTAGCCAAGCGGATTTGGATAAGAGACAGTTATTTCAAAATTTTGGTCGTTAATTACGTTAACTATCTTGACGCCAAAAATATCATAGCTTTTCTTCTGGATTGTCTTCCTGTCAGTGCCGATGCAGACTCTTGCAGAGCCGTCGCATGCAAGGTCGCTTATTTTCTCGTCAAGGTCTTTGAAGGTAAGCTCCCTTATGTCAGTGACTTCCTTGGAAAGCTTTGATATAAACAAGACGCCAAAGCCGAATATGACCAATGTCAGTATAATCACAACAAGAAAATTAAGTGACAATTCAATGGATTTCTTATTCAGCATTTTATTCAGTTCTCACAAGGAAAACTGGCTTGGCGGGGGCAAAAAACCTGTCCCTTACTGGCTCTTCTTTGTACAATGTAGTGCCATCAGCAGCTCTGCCGTTCGGCACATTTTTTCCATGGGTATAATCAATATTGTATCTGATTGAGCCGGCTTCCTCAACTTCCTGTGGCTTGTAATCCAGATTTAATGGCACATCTATAGTAACTGAGTCACCAACACTGTTTATGACACTGTCAAGACTTTTTTCTGCAATCAAAAGCTCTGACCTTGACGTGGCTCCGGTGAACAATATTTTGACGCCTAATATATGAAGCGGAAGAACCATGTCTTTGCTTGTATCATCCAGAGTGAGTTTAATCTCAAAAGAGTCTCTTCTCATGTCAAAGGGCTTGTCGTACCTCACAACAAAGCTTGCTTTGAAGTATGCAGCGTTTATGGCGTCAAGGAAATTTTGTGATGTAACATCTTTTCTTTCAACACCCAATGCACACCTGTTCTCAAAATCGCAAAAGTAGTGGGCGTATAGCGCATCTTCCATTTTTCCTGTAACTTTGACTTGTGGCTTGCCTTCGCATTTCCCATAATCCTGCGGGCATGTGCATCGGTTGCCTAGCCTTCCATTTTCCAGCTGGTCTTTAATGCCATTGCCGCAGCAGTTTGCCTGTGGCGTATAGGCACATTTTTTGACTTCGCATTTGGATATTTGGCACATCTTAAGCTCGCAATCAGAATTTTTGCTGCACTCTGCTTTCGAGCATGAGCTGATAACTAGTGTCGAAGCCAAAATCAAAAAAAACAGAACTGGTTTGTTTATTCTTATCGTAACCGCCTCTTGCTAGAATTTTTATTTAACTTGTATATAAATTTATTGACAGATTTGGTGCAGGAAAGAAATATTTAAATATTCTAAAAAAAGTGTGTCTTTCTGGAACTTAGAAAATACTAATTTGTTAAAAAAGAGGTGGTAGGGATGCTGTGCAATTGCAACTATGATAAGACTAAACTTCTTGCAAAGCTTTCCAAGATGCATAGTTTCGTCGAGAAAAACGCAGTCAAGGACGCTGAAAAAGACGGCCATCCATTGTGCGCGGAAGAATACAAAGAGCTCAAACAGGATTTGGAAAGGCACATGGAAAAGTTAAGAATGGCAATAGAAGGCCTTTCCAGAGAGGGAAAGTTCTGGTAAAAATTCAACATTAATAAATTTGATTATCAATTTAAAAATATAGTCGGACATTATTAAATGAAAATTTATTAACAATCCTTGAGCGACTCTTAAATGTTTGTAAGCTTTGCAC
>JAHFQL010000055.1 GCA_023259315.1 Candidatus Woesearchaeota archaeon
GGAGATGCTTTAAGTGCTTATACAGTTGTTGGGAGAAGGGCAGAGATAGCAACAAAAGTATTGTGCCACAATCTTTGGATACGATTAAAAATTTTAATTGATGAACTTTTCAATAACGCCCACGAATATGGTATTTAGACGGCTCCAAGACATTTTATTATATCCCAAGCATATTCGGATTCTTGAGCATTGATAAGATGAGCAGCATAAATTATTTTGGATTTTTTGGTTATTTATCCATAATAGCAATCATTTATTTGTTGTTTAGAAATGAAAAAAAATCATATTTCTTTATAGTCCTTTTTCTATTTTTGTTGTTTTTTCTTGAGTTTGTTCCTACATTCTTCCGGTTCTTTCATGATGGAAATTTGATTGATTTTATTGTCAATAAGAAGTCAAGAGTATTAACTATTCTTATATTGCCTTCTGTCACACTTATATCACTATTGCTTAATAAATTAAGCAAGAGAACAACTGCTGCCATAGTTTTTTTATTATTTTTGTCCTCTATTGTATTCATCAATAATGGCAGGGAATATTCGCAGATGGGTATAATTTCATTAAGAGAAGCCGCTGAATTTTTGAAGTCACATCCTGAAAAGCATGTATTTTCAGATTCTCTTGCGGCTGATACGTTGCGTATCTATACAGGATACAAAATCAATATTTCTTATTTTCCAAAAAACGAATACGAAATTAGGGACGCTTACATAATAGATTATGGAAGTAGGGGTAACAGCATATCGCCAAATTATATTATGGAATTAAGGCCGCCTTACTTTGAGAACGCGAGCAGAAATTGGAAAATAGTGAAGATTATAAATAATCCGTTAAAATATGTCAACAAGGATTATAAAGATTTGGTGATTTACTATGCTGAATGAAGAAGTTATAAATGCGAGATGATCTACTGTGAAGAATATCCTTACAAATCTGTCTGTATTGCTGATATTCTTAACATTATCAATAGTATCGACAGAAATTGTTTTGTTCAATTTTACAGACTTACGCATCCTGGGCGAGAAGGTGCTGGTGAGGGCCGATAGGTTTGAAGGATTCAGCAATTGCTACTCATCTAACAATAAAGACTATTTTCCTATATCACTAAATTCAATTAGTGGAAGAGCTATCATGCGAGAAACTTTTAATTTCTCAGAAGGCTACATGGACTCTATAGCAAACAAAACGCCTTATTGTATTTACTACAATACATCTCTGAGGCGCCAAGGATATAATCCTGAAAGGTCACGCAAAGTAGCTATAGTTGGAGATTCATTTGCATTTGGGGAGGGTGTAAAGGATGAGGATACGCTAAGCTATTTCCTAAATGCCAAGTTTACAGCAATAAATTTTCAAAATTATGGCTCGCCTGGGTACGACGTCATGATGGTTAATCAAACATTTTTCTACCTAATCAACGAAAATAAGTCAGAAGCAATAATATATTTCTATAATCTTAATGACATTCTTTTGTCAGAAGAATTGAAAAAGAGGCTTAGATATATCATGGATTTTCAAAATGTGAGAATGTCAAAGCCAAAGTTTTATTCACCCGAATCAAAATTTGCCTCTGCAGTAACTTCGAGAAGCACAATTTACAATTTGTGGCAAAGATCAAGGGTGCTTAAGCAAGAAAGTCAATCAACTGTTCAAAATTATCTTGATATGTATTTTGATCCAGCAAATGCAAAACAACTTCAAGAGACGCTTGATATAATTAAAAAGATGTCAGCTGCAGCTGAAAGAAAAGGAATAAAGTTCTATGTAGTGATATACCCACTGCTCTACAAAAACTCTAACGGATATCCTTTCATGAGAATACACTCGCTGATAACGGACTTCTGTGAAAAGAATGATATAAAGTGTATTGATGGCTACGAACCATTTAGTGAATATGGTTCGCTAAAAAGATTCACAGTTCATGATGTGGATTTCCATCCAAACGGAAAATCCAACGAATTGATGGTTGACTTTTTGGTTGAAAAAAACAAATTAGATTTAAGAAAATAGTTTAGCTTAGTCAAATTATCTAAAGAGGTCTAAACAAAGTTTATTAATAACTCATAATTTCATATTGCTATGTACATTCTAGGAATCTGGGACGGCCATGATGCAGGCGCCTGCATTGTGTATGACAAGAAGATACTTGTAGCTATAAATGAGGAAAGGATCAGAAAAATAAAACTCTATGTAGGTTTCCCGAAAGAATCAATAAAATGCTGTCTTAATTATCTAAAAATAAAATCTTCAGATATTGGTTTTGTTGCAATCTCAACATCTGATTTTGCAAAGACCCTCACAAGATATTTTCCTTCCCTTAAGGAGGAGTATTATAAGTTTAGAAGAAGAAAAACAGAAATGCCTAGAATTCAGGGCTTGAAAAGGGGCTTCAAATACAAAATAACCGAGATAGGCTCTTCGCCCATAACGAAAAAGCTTACAGAAATAAAAATTAAGAACCAGCTGAAAAAATTGGGCTTTAAAGATTTCAAAATTAAAATAGTTGACCATCACCTTGCGCATGCAGCGTCTGCGGCCTACACTTCTGGATTCCGCAAATCTCTTGTTATAACTTTGGATGGGATTGGAGATGGCTTGTCTGGAAGCGTGAATATATTCAACAACGGCGAGCTTGAAAGGATATCCTCAATTTCAGGCAGAGACTCTCTAGGAATTTTTTATGAGCAAGTCACCACTCTTCTAAATATGAGGGAATTAGAAGACGAAGGAAAAGTCATGGCGCTTGCAAGCTACTCAAACAAAATGCCAGACTCAAAAAATAAGATGCTGAATTTCTTTAAAGTTGAAGGGATTAATATAAGGTCAAAGCATAATGTGGTTCAAAGATACAGCGAGCTGAAGAAAATTTTATGGAGTAGTTCTCCAGAGCAGTTTGCCCATATGGCTCAAGCAACACTTGAAAAAAATATGGCTGAATTATTCAGGAATTCAATAGCTAAAACCGGCTTGAAAGATGTATGCTGGGCTGGAGGAGTCGCGTCAAACATAAAAGCCAACCAAAAAGTTCTGCCTTATTTGAAAAGATGGCATATCTTCCCGCACATGGGCGACGGTGGCTTGGCTATTGGCGCTGCATTGTATTGCAATTACACCCTAAATGATGTCAAAATGTGCGAGTTTAACGACGCTTATCTTGGCCCCGATTATAAGGAAAATAGTTTTATTAAAAAAATAAAGAACAGAAATTTAAAAATTGTGCACCATTCTGACATTTCAGGCAAAGTATCTGAATTAATATGCAGCAATAATTTTGTGTTATGGTTTCAGGGAAGGATGGAATTAGGCCCAAGAGCTTTAGGCAACAGGAGCATACTTGCCCCAGCTGATTCACTAAAAATAAAGGATGATCTAAACCTAAAAATAAAACAAAGAAGCTGGTTCCAGCCATTTTGCCCCTCTGTTTTGCAGGAAGATGCAAATAAAATTTTTTACAATGTTGCCCAACATGACAAGTTTATGGTTATGGGGTATGACGCAAAAGAAGATTCTGTCGGAAAAATAAAAGCCGTATTAAGCATAGACAATACTGCAAGGCCGCAGATGCTTGGAAATGAAAATAAATTGTTCCGGGAGATTCTTGAAAATATCAGGAAAGAAAAAGGCCTTGGAGTTGTTCTCAATACCAGCTTTAACCTGCACGGCTATCCTATTGTAAACACCCCACAGGACGCGTTTGATGTTTTTGCAAAAACAGAATCAAAATACCTAGCCATTGGAGAACACCTTCTTGCAAAAAAATGAAATTAAAAGAAAAATTTTTTGAGATTTTGCCTTTATTGATTTTAGTAAATATTTTTGCGCTGATATTTTATGTTATCAAGCCTAGCGTTGAGTCTCTTTATCATTACATTCCGCTGGTGATGATTACAAACTTATTGATAATTATTTTATGCTTCTCAATAAACATAAAGAAAATAACAAAGCGCTTTTCTTCAATTCGAATAACGACTTGGTTACTTGTTTTTTTAATCTTGATAATGGGTTTTTTGTTGAGGGAATTTGCAGCGCCCCATACCCACCATCTTTATTTTGACGAGGATATATACCTAAATATAGCGCAGAATATTGCGCATACAGGCAAATCAATATTATGCAATTATGGCATGCCTGCAAAATGCTTTGAAGGCATCCTTAACAAGCAGCCTCATGGCTTGCCTTCATTAATCTCAATTATATTTTTCATCTTCGGCACAAGCGAGAATATTGCAGCTTTTTTCATGATAATTGTATCCTCGCTTTCCATAGTGTTAATTTTCCTTGCAGCATACCTTTTGTTTAGGAATGAGATGGTTGCATTGCTTTCAGCTTTTATTCTATCATTAAATCCATTGTCAATATTTTTTGCTCCTACTATAAGTGCAGAATCACTTTTTGTATTTTTTGCATTAACCACAACATTCTCGCTCTTGCTATTTCTGGAGGAGAAAAGATTTGTTAACACAATACTGCTTGCGTCATCATTGGCGTTCACTGTACAGGTAAGGCCTGAAGCGCCTTTATTAGTAATTCCCTTGCTCATATTTATCATTAAAGAAAAGATTAACAAGAAGATAATAATCAGTTTTGCACTTTTTCTTGTGCTCATAAGCCCTTACGCCTTCCACAGCAATTACTTTAAGAATGAAAGCTGGGGAAATCCTGAAGGCAATAAGTTCAGTTCTAAGTATATGGGAAATAATTTTGAAGTGAACGGCAAATTTTTCTTTAACAATGAAAAATTTCCAGTCTTGTACACGATATTTGCTTTTTTTGGCATTGGCTATATGATTAGCAAAAGGGCATTTTTGAAATTGTCATTTCTTTTGGTTTGGTTTGTACTGTTTTTTGTAATATACCTGCTATTTTATGCGGGCTCTTTCAACTACGGCATTGACGTGAGATTTTCACAGACTTTATTTGTGCCGGTGTTTATTTTGGCAGGGGCCGGCGCATATTTCCTTAGCGAGAACTTGAATAAAATTGTAAAAAAAATTAACATTTCAATATCCATAGTGATTTTATTAATTATTCTTTTTTTTATGCCATTCATCAAGTTTGTAAGTGCTGTTGGAGAAGAGGCTTGGGATGCAAGAACTGACCATGATTTTGCAATGGAAGCCGCAAAAGATCTGGGAGCGTCGTGCACTATATTCACTCATGTTCCTTCCATGTTTCTTTTAAATGGCAACAATGCGCTCCAGACATCGTATTACTCCAATAGTAAGGTAGTTAACGATATTTTTATAAACTCCAAGTGTGTGTTGTTCCATGAAGGGTATTGGTGCGTAAATTACAAGCCCTTTAAGGATACAGTATGCAAGGATTTAAAGGAAAAATTTAATCTTGAAGCCTATAGAAGCATAACTGTAAAAGAAAAGACTTACACTCTGTACAAAATGGCACAAAAATGACAAAGCAGTTGGTATTGATAAAAAACATAGTTCAGTCAAATTATAAAAGGCTTGATTTCCCTTACAAGCTTACTTTTGTTGTGACATATAAATGCCAGTCAAAGTGCGTTGTGTGCAGCATATGGAAGAAAAAACCGCAAAACGAATTGACATTGGACGAGATTGAAAAATTTTTTAAAAAATCTAACAAGTTCTCATGGATTGACGTAACGGGCGGCGAAATATTTCTTAGAAGCGATATTGTAGACATATTCAGGATTATAATAGAAAACTGCAGGAACTTGTACCATATCCATTCCCCAACAAATGGATTAATGCCAAGCCTGACAGAAGAAAGAGTAAAAAAAATTCTTGAGCTTAAGCCAAACAGGTTTGTTGTCACAGTAAGCCTTGACGGGCCGAAAGAGCTTAATGATTATCTTAGGGGCGTTAAAGGCGATTTTGATAAGGTTATAGAAACTGTAAAGAGATTAAAGAAGGTCGAAGATAAGAATTTTAAAGTTGTCATAGGCTTTACCTTGTCAAAGCTAAACAAAGGCACTTTCCAAAAAATGGTGGAAGAAGTAAAAAAAGAGATTCCCGAAATGAAAAACGAGGATTTTCACATGAATATAGTCCATTCCTCATCCCATTATTACGACAATAAGGAAGTTGATGTAGCTAAAAATGAATTAAAGGAAGACATAAAAAATTTCAGGGACAGCAGAAGAGACAAATTCACCCCAATAGGATTCCTTGAGCATAGGTATTTGAAGATGGCTGACAGGTATTTAGAGACTGGCAAGACACCTGTTACTTGCCAGGCCTTGGCAGGCTCTGTGTTTTTGGATTCATTCGGCGATATTTATCCATGCACAATATATTCAAAAAAAATGGCAAACATAAGAGAAATTGATTTTGACCTGGAAAAATACTGGCAGGAAGAAGCAGTCAAGACATTAAGAAAAGAAATTGAAGAAGGCAAATGCCCCCACTGCTGGACTCCCTGTGAAGCATACCAGTCGATATTGGCTAATTTGGGTAATTTCAGGCATACTTAAAAACCGAAAGATTTAAATAGGGATAAAACTTGACTATTCTAGATTAAAATGGATGATTTTGCTTATAATCCGCCTCAAACATATGGCAGAACAATATTTGGCGGACAACCTAAAGATAGAAGAGTAGGCAAGATAGCTAGCACTTTAGCAGCAATTGTTACGGCATCTTGCAGTCAAAATCCAAATCTATTAGAGCCTAGTCCAACACCCAACCCAAATCCCACTGATTCTTCCATTGACTTGGTTGTGAATGATTTTGACACCAAGCAACAATATAGTTTGAGTTCTGTGTCTATCGATAGTGTACCAATGCAAACAAACGCCAATCCAGATGGTAGCATTAAAGTAATGACCAGAAGCATTATACCGGGATGGCATACTTTAGTAGCGAGTGGTCCAGATATTTACCCAAGAAAATTTAGCCGTAATATAACTAATGGAGCTAGTTATACAGTTGATGCAGTTTCAAGCAGTTTTCCTATGGATTTCTTTGACCTAATTGCAAGAAAGTGGAATGGAATCTTTCCTAGGGAACGACTGGATGTTGCAAATGGAACTGTAGGCTGGATAAATGGACCTCCTGTTGTTGAACTCGATATGCAAACATTAGCAAGTGTTTGTCCTTGCGGAAGTGTATCTGGACCCTTAATAGATGAACTTTACAGAGATTTCCAGACAAAGCTCCCTAAATTAGATCCAATGTTCAATGGAGTTCAATTAATACCAGTTTCAAATAGTTCTGATCTTTCTCCTTTGGGCACATATAAAAGAGGAGTAGTCCTGGGTGGGTTTACTACTGAACCGGCAATATCATATGCCGACTTCTGGATAAACCCAAGAACAAATGAGATGATATATTTTCGAATCACTCTAAACAACAGAATAGATTATAGAGGAAGACCAACTGCCTCCAATATAATCAACGAAATTGGGAAAATAGATGGATTTGGAGAAAAAGAAGGTGAAGGCCAGGACAGCGTTTTTTATATAAGTCGACATCCTGGAGATTTTACTCCAATGGATTTGCTTATGGGCAAGTTCAAGCGCTACATACCCTTGCAAACGAAAAGTCCTTATGATACTACATACACAGACAGACAAACTTCTGGCACCACTGCTAATTTGTTTGCCAGCTTAATGCCATCAGATGATAAAAATAGTCCAAAGGTCTTTGGATTTATGCTTCCAAAAGAATTTTTCGGAAAGAATCCCCCTTCTCAATACAATCTTGTGCATTTAGTTTCACAACCAGACGGAAGTTACCGTGTCGTTAAATAATGTTTATTCAATTGTCTTGCAAACCGAAATGTTTTAATATGAATCATTATATTAAT
>JAHFQL010000002.1:0-3957 GCA_023259315.1 Candidatus Woesearchaeota archaeon
ATACATCCCTTTTTTATCAATCTTAATAGCTAGGTCTCTATAAGAAAAATCTTTCCAATCGCCAATGTTTACATTTAGAAACATTGTATTTATATCACGTTCTAACGATTCATCGAATTCTTTTGCTATTTTTTCAAAAAATTTCTTATGTGAATCCGTTTTAGCGTTCTTTTTTAAATGTTCAATTAAGAGTTTTTCTTTTCCTAACCCATAATCAATATACTTCTCCACTTCATCAACTGTTGCTTTTGTTTTGAAGTAAATTAATAAAAAATAAGAATCAAGGGCGCTCCTTAGTAATATCCTGCATGTTTCTTCTTTCCATAATCCAATATCAAGTATGATATTTTTTAACAATTTAAATTGTCTATTAAATAAACCAAGAAGTACTTCGTCTCGATGTAATTCTTTTGAATCATAGGTATAATTTTTGAAAAGATTTGAATATATACTATCAAGTAATTCTGCTATTGAAGAAATAATTTCTGCGATCTTCTTCGAATAGTCCTCATTTTTCTCAAAATTTTGTTTATTTTTTTCAATTTCTTTCTTGTAAATTTCAAATATTATATCGCAATCAGATATTTCAAATCCCCTCTTCCAAAAATAATTTGCCCAGTATGACCTCACTTTTTCAGTATTATCAATCAACATTTGGATGGTTGCTCTAAAAGAAGGTCTAATTTTTTTAGCTTCTTCTAAATCCCAATTATTTATTAAATAATCTAAATCAAAATTAGCTAAATGTTCCTTAGGAATTACTAATCTTCCTCTTTTAATCTGATAGGTAATTAGCAATCCAATAGATACTGTTGATAAAAAACTAAGTTTATAATTTAATTCATCAAATATTTTAATTATTTCTTTCAATGTTGCGTCTTTATCTATTGGATGAGAATCTAACCATTCCTGATCATATAAATGAATTAAAGGGCATCTTGGGTACAAATAAATAAGAATAGCCAAATCAGACCTTAATGTATCCAAAACAACAGAATCAAGATTTTCTTTTATTTTATTCCAATCTTCAGATGAGAGCAATCTAAAATTGCATAAAAATCCATTAATATTTGAATGGTTGTCAATTTCGTCAATTACTTTAAATAAATTATCAAGAATTTTTCGAGTTTTTTCTAAACCTTCTTTTTTGAATAGTATAGCTATCCAAGTAATGTTAGGTAACTGATCATCTAGGTAATCGGTCTTATTTAGTTTATTACCTATAATTGCATCTAAAGGATTAACAAAAATATTCCCCTTTTTCACATAACTATCTAACACCATAGCTCTATGAGTAATGTGCATAAGATATTTAAAAGTAATTCTTTTTTAGCCCCACTCCTTAAAACTTTACCCTGCTTCGCAGAAATCTATGATAATTAAATTAATCAAAAACTACGGCAGTAACACATTTTCGGTGGCTTAAAAACTCCGCTCACCATCAAAGGTTCGCTACGTATAACAAGAATTAGGGCGGTTGCGTTACTCGGGGCATCAAAGCCCCTGCGTTACTCACCCAAATTTTTTCCAGCTCTGAAAATTTGCCAGCTCTGTGTGCGGGATGCCTCACACGAGGGCAAATTTTCGAGGGAAAAAACTTAGCCTAATTCTATAAGTTATCCGTAATTCCAGAGGTCGCCTCTTCTCATTTCACCTTTCCCAGATTTCGTAATTTTCCGGTAAACTTGAAGGGCAGGGACATTGACTAATATCAGAAGCGATTTGAGTATCTGTCAAGAGTTTTAAGTAAGCGTGCTGTTGTTTTTCTGGATCAAAATAGCATTCAGTCCCTCAAAAATCATAAATTTTAAATAAGAGTTGCCCAGAATAAATGATTGATGGGAAAAAAGTTAACCTTAGCTCTCATCGTCCTGGGCATGGTTCTTCTGGGATGCGAGAGCATAGAGCAGGATAGGGATTGCGTTGCTCCCTACATCACTCATGGATTGGACTGTTGCCTGGACAAAAACGCAAACCGGGTCTGTGATACTGATGAAGCTTCTGGGTACGATGAAAATGTCCCCACAGAGAAAGCGCCTCCAAATGATTTTCCTACAATCACGACAAAAGTAAGCCCGACTAATCCCTCTTTGGGAGACTCATTCTCACTTACAGTAGAGTCAAAGGATGACATAGGGCTTAACTATCTCTCTTTTAAGTCCACAAAGTCCTTTTCCGAACATGCTAAAGCAGAAGAATACGCTTGCAATTCAGAAAAAAGCTGCTCTTATACATGGGAGCTTACGCCTGAAGAAGAAGGGGTGATTGAGTTGAAGATGAATGCTGTCGATTCATTAGGCCTTGATTCCGGATATTCCCGTGCGACCGTCACCGTAGGGCCTGCGAGAGCGGCAAAGGCTCCGAAACCAGTAGGACCTGAATGCGGCGACGGCAAGTGCGAAGCGTCTGAGTCAAAGTTTACGTGTATCAAGGACTGTCCTTTCTTTACATGCGGAAACCACATATGCGAAGGCGGAGAATCATATGAAAGCTGTCCCCCTGATTGTTCCCTACAGGATATTCTAGGGACTTCTCCCGCAGACGGAGCATGTGAACCTGGGGAAGATATTAACAATGCCCCCCATGACTGCACGGACATAAATCCTCAGTGCGGGAATAACATCTGTGATAAAGGGGAGGACAGATATAATTGCTATGCTGACTGTCCCGGAATTGATGAGAGTAGCAAAAGCTCAGTATCATGCAACAGCCATTCGGACTGCGGGTACAAGCAAAGATGCATAGGCAGCGTGTGCCAGTCAGTGGAATGCACTAGCGATTCACACTGCTCTGGATGCAGGAAGTGCTCCGGCAATCGCTGTGTTTCATGCGGCAGCGGCCCGTATGGGTGCTATTGTTAAGAATTATTATCTCTGAATCAGTCGGTGCTCTTCACACATGCTCCATCATGACACCCGTTCTCGCATAGAACCTTGTTCCTTCTAAGCCCGCCATCAGCGCAATGAGCTTCCCACAAGCTGTCCCCGTCGCATACATCCGGCTCTGTCTTGTCAGGCGTTACTACTTGGCCTTTTACCCAGTAGTTCCGTCCTTTGTCTGAATCAATGCAGTTAGGGTCAGGCAAACAAGCTCCGTTTGAGCAGCCTGTTGCACATGGACTCCTTGCGCTTCCTATATATTTCAACTCAGGATATCTACAAAAATACTCTATTACAGTGTTTCCATCGCAGCTGTCTGGGCTGGATGCCATACGAATTGATCCTACCAAGGCGCCAATTGTAGAGCCTCTGATTCCGGGAACATCTCCGTTGTCGGAGTCATAACATGCAAGTTTACAGCCAGAGCAACCGTCAGTATTGTTGTCATTGCCATCATCACACTCCTCTCCAGTTTCAATAATGCCGTTGCCGCATACTGTGCTGGAGACGAGAGGTACAGGTGCGGGCAAACAAGCACCATCACTGCAGCCATTGGCACAGGGGATTACTCTGTTCGAAATGAACCCTTTGTCATCGCACCGCCATTCTATGACACGATCATTTTGGTAAGGGGAGCAAGAATCCCGCCTAGATGTGTTCAGTGTAGCCTTAGATTCACGGGCAAACGCAGGAGCGGGGGGGATATAAAATGCTCCCTGGACAGCACCGGCTACTTCTGTATTTTCACCATCGCTATCTGTACATTCAAATTTACAGTCGGAGCCGCAGCCGTCTCCATTCCGCGTATTGCCATCATCACAAACTTCTCCTGTCCATGCCGCAAAATAACCGCCATTGATGCATTCCTGCCAGTTTGTAAAGCTGCGGGTACAGTTGCCTTCAATAATGCCGTTGCCGCACACCGCTGGTTCCAAGTCAACATCAATGTTACCATTACTGAACAATCTTTGGAAAAAACCCGGCTTATCCTCTTTTTCCTCATCGCTGAACCATTTCCGGAGCCAGGACATAAATTTCTCAATCAATCCTGCGCTGGTACACTTATTATTTAGGCAAA
>JAHFQL010000002.1:4057-31411 GCA_023259315.1 Candidatus Woesearchaeota archaeon
CTGAACAATCTTTGGAAAAAACCCGGCTTATCCTCTTTTTCCTCATCGCTGAACCATTTCCGGAGCCAGGACATAAATTTCTCAATCAATCCTGCGCTGGTACACTTATTATTTAGGCAAAGATTACTTTCGCATTCAAAACCATTATTGCAGGGATCTTCTCCAGTTAACTGGTCCTTCAATTCCTTATTTATATCGCAAAATTCGGTAGCAGTCCTAACACCAATAGGCATACATGTGCCACTATTGTCCAGGCATCCTGAACAAGTATCAGGCTCTTCTTCTCTTGGAGGAGTGCATATGCCGTCGATCATGTCAAGCCCCTGGCAACATCTTCCGTCACCATATTTATCCGCCCGAAGTCCTGCACCAGCGCATCTTTCTTCTGTCGGTTGGTCAGGTTGTTCAGTTGTTGAGAGTTCTGCAGGTTCATTCGTGGTTGGAGGCTCCACTGGACGGGCAGGAGCAGTTGGACGAGTTACAGGCACTGTTGGTTCTCGTCTAACCCCTTTAACAGGTGCTTCTACGGGCTCTGACCCCATACATCTATAATGATAGCACACAAGACTATCACAATCGGAATCTCTCTGACATTTATCCCCTATTTCACAGCCACGACACACACCCCCGCAATCAACTCCAGTCTCATCCTGATTGAGTTTACCGTCGGAGCATGATTCCACACTTACAGTTATGCACGAGCCGCTTGGGTCGCATTGTCTGCCGCTGGGACATCCGCACCGGTTGCAGTTCTCTGTAAGGTCACCATCGGAACAATAGTAAGGCTGACCATTGGAGCACAGTCCTTCAGGGGTGCCATCAAAGCATCCTGTGCTTATTGGTACGCATTCCCCGTTCCTGCATCCATTATAGCCCTCTGCATTGCAGTCAATCCTGTCGCTTGCAACGCTGTAACCTCCCTGCGAGCCGGTGCACCAATGTTCAATGAGGTAGCATTTAGGATGGTTGCAAAAGGAAGCACGCACCCCCCTTCCTGTGGCATCATAGCAATAATCTGAAAACGTCCTGCTGTCTTCAGGTACGGATATTGTCCCCATCCCAAGATAGTTCTTCCCGCCATCGGAATCCGTACACCCCGCATAGGCAATAGCTACAACGGGGACTAAGAGAAATAATGCAGATATGATAATCAGGTCGGACTTACCTTTCAATTTCGTACCTCTTTCGGTCTTTCATAGGGCTCTTTGTTTAATAAAGTTTCGTTTTTGGGGGCTGTGTGTAAGAATGACAGCTTATGGAGTGGAATGGGTGCTCCTCCAGCCAAACTTTATGATGTGCTTATGAATTTAAGCATAAAGCAGTATTTTGGCAGAAGCTTGAGAAGAAGCATGGGATTAATTCGTTTGATGAAGAAATCTTTTAAGATTTCTTTCAGAGTACTATGCTTCAAAACTTTAGACAATTATCTGAATAATCCTTATTTAAAGAAATATCTTGATAAGCTAACAACCTATACCTCAAATCCTTTGAGGTTTTTGGAAAAAAATTTTGCAACCGACAAAACCGGTGAAAGGACGGTTACGAGGTCAAGCTGGTATAGTATAAGATGCAATAAAGAAATCAAAAAGAGAGACCACATTAACGTCCATATAACCACAGGATGCGAATTGCATTCTGTTACATCAGTGGATGTTCTTGTTGAAAAAGGAAAGGATAATATTATTTTTAGAAATCATGTTAAAGCGCTAGAGAAAGAGGGTTACAACATAAATTTATGAATTATCTTGAAAGGGATTATTGTTGGATTTGCGCCTACAAACAAGTGCATGTGGTCTGGCATTATTTCCAGTGCAAGATTATTCAAACTCAATTCTTGGCATTGTCCGTCAATAATTGTTTTTAGAAATTCCCTTACTTTGCCTACCAAAATCGGCTTCCTGTACTTCGGAATCCAAATAATATGGTAGTTGATGTTGTACTTGCAGTGATGAGATGTTCTCACCGTTGCTATTTTACTTTCTATTTTATACACTTCTGGATTGAAGTGTGGATATTTGTTTTTAGTCATTGCGACCACCTCATTGTAAAGGTGGTTGCTTGTATTGTTAGGGTGTTTCTCGTTTAGCGAACCATACATTAAACTTTTAGCTGATAAGCGACCTCGAAGAGGGAAAGGTTTAAGTTAAATGGTTTGCGTGAGAAACCCCCAGCTTTAGCTGGATTTATTTTGGGAGAATGTCATTTTGTTGCTATTGCAAAAATTTTTTAATGCTTCAATTATTTTTTCCCTTCTGTCCAGTCTAATTAAATAAGTGCCATTTATTTTCCTGGATTTCATCTTACCTTTTCTTCAAAATAATTATATTGCCCCTGCCCTTTTTTATCTTCTCAATAATTTCCTTGTGCTCAAGCTCGGCAATCATCAAACTTATCTTTGCCTCTGACAATGGAATCTGCTTTCTTATGTCCTTTTGGGTTGCTCTGCCGCCTTCCTGCTTTATAATTTTTATTATATCATCCAAACCGCTGTCTTCATTTCCTGCTCTTTCTTCCTTGGCTTCAAAATTTTTCTTTTTATGAGTTTTATTGTAATAAACCGCGCCAACTACTATGCCTAAAATAACTAGCACAATAAACACTAAAATGACCCTATTATTAGTACTTCCTCCACTGACATCGCTATTTACTTCAATGCCGGGCTCTTCAACACCCTCTTCAACATCCGGAAACAAAATCAAATCCAGAACATAAGAGCCATCCTGCATTATGGTTAAATTTTCCTGTGAAGAAGCAATAACACTATTTTTCTGCATCAATTTGGTTGTTATTGTATATCTTCCATTAGGGACATTGAATGAATAAGTGCTGTTTTGAGCCACGATTATCTGCTTAGGTATTGTATTAATTTCAACAATAGCATTATTTATTTTTTTCAATGAAAAATCGTATATTGTACCATAAATACTTGCCGCATATACGGAATTTACTAGTATTATCAAAACAAAAAACAGTACTAAAACCTTCTCCTTATGCATGGTCTATAGTAATCTGCACAGATATAAAAATATTATGGAAAGCAAAAAACTATTTTTTCTTTTCTCATGTTCTAAAAAAGCATAAAATGTCTTCTTAAAGATAAATAAAGCAAAATAAAGACTTTTAAAGCTTGAAAGTATTCTATGAACCGTTCTTTTTCTCAAATAAAAAGTTTGTTTATAAATAAAAACACTAAACTATTAACGTAATTGTATAGTATTGGAGGCTTAAAATGAGAAAGACAATTTCAATGGCAATTATTGCAATGTTTTTAGTCAGCATCATACCATTTGTTTTTGCTGAAAGGCTTTTAGATTCCAAATTAGGAATAAGAGCAGAATCAAGAGATGGGAATGATTCTGCCAAAGTTGAAGCAAGAGACGAAATAAAGCTCAGAAATAATGAAGCAAGGGCCGAACTGAAAGAAGAATATAGGGGTAAATTAAATATTTTAAGGGAAAATTACAGGGCCAAAATAGAGGCTTTGGGAGAGGAAAAAGCAAAAATGTTTGCAAACCTAAGCAGTGACAGGCTGCAGAAAATTGCAAAGCTTGACAAAAAACAGATAGAAAGGCTTGCAAAACTAAACGTAAAAAATCTCTATAAGATAGCTGAATTGAAAGCAGACAGGCTTGAAAGGCTCACAGAGCTCGAAGAAAACAAACTGGAAAGAATTTCTGAATTGAATCAATCTGATATAGAAAAAATCTCTGATTTGAACAGGGCAAGAATAAAAGAGCTTGCAAAGATGAACAATGCGGAATTAAAGGAAGAGTTGAAGGCCATCCATTTTGTCAAAGTTAAGAATGCAGACGAGCTTAACCAAAGGAACTTAACACAGGCTAACCTAACTCAATTAAGGGAAAGATTTGAGAATGCAAAGCAGGAATTTAAAGACGCTAAAGAAGAGCTTGAAGTAACAAGAAAAGCACTTAAGGAAGCAAGAGACAAAGGAGATGAGAAAGGTTCTATAGAACATGCGAAGGACTATCTGTCAAAAGTGGCAGACGCTTTGATTTTACATCTTGAAAAAATAAAGGCAAAAGTACAGGAAAATAAGAACATAGGCAACGAAACAGAAGCAAAGATTGTTGCTGACATTGACACGCAGATTTCAGAAATAAATCAAATAAAAGCCCATGTGCAGGCTGCAACTACAAAGGAACAAGTAAAGGAAGCAGCAAAGGAATTAAAGAAAAAATGGAATAGTCTCAAGCACTTGATTGATTTGTATTCCAAAAGAGTTGTGGCTGCAAGAGTTGAAGGAATTGTCCACAGGGGTTTAGTCCTTGAGAAGCAGCTTGACCACGTACTTGAAAAAGCAAAAGAGAAGGGCATTGAAGTGAATGCAACTGCAGAGATTAGCAATTTCAGCCAAGAGATTGCGAATTCAAAGGAAAAATATCTGGCAGCACAGGCCAAGATATCAGAAGCTTTTGATTTAAGGGCAAAAAATGAATCGGCCAATAGCGAGAAAATAAAATCATTGCTGGATGAAGTTAACCAGTTGCTGAAAGAGTCAAGAGATTCGCTGAAACATGCCCACGAGACACTAAAGGCTATAGTGAAAATAATAAAAACAGCCATGCCCGAAGCTGACTTATCAGCTGAGGCAGAAATTGAAGTAGAATCAGACTAGCCTTCGCTGAATTGATGGCAAAATTTAATTTTAAATAGATTTATAAATAAGCAGAAGAGTCATCCTAACAGATTTATTTTCATATGGCTCTTATTTAGCCACAATAAATCTAAATGAGAAAAATTTAAATATAGATTACCCCATCAACACAATATGAAAAAAATACTGGTAGTGGCAATCATTGCTGTTTTAATCGTAATTTCTTCATGTAAGCCTATGTCAGAAACTGCAAGGCCATCAGAAAAGCCGGTAATGGAAAAACAGCAACCAACACAAATAGCTATTGGTGATGTAACCTCTGATTCTTTCGGGAATGATACGAACAGCGCTAATAACGATGACAAGGAATTAAGTTCAGGCCAATTGGACGGTGCAGATTTGGGATTCCAGGATATAGAAAATATGTGAAGATTTATATTTTAAATTCTGTTTCTATAGCTTATGATAAAAATTGACGGCTCGTACCTTGAAGGCGGTGGTCAGATAATGAGAACAGCTCTAGCTCTCTCTACAATCACGCAGAAGGCTTTTGAAATTGAAAACATCAGGAAGAACCGCCCAAATTCCGGATTGAAAAACCAGCATCTTTATTGCGTCAAAGCCCTTAAAGAGCTATGCAATGCTGTTTCTGAAGGTGACGAGCTAGGTTCTGTATTCCTGAAATACTTTCCAAAAGAATTAATTGCTAAAAATCTTAATGTTGATGTCGAGACAGCCGGTTCCATAACACTCCTGCTTCAAGCTTTATTGCTGCCTTCAATGTTTGTAAGCAAGCCAATCACCATCACAATAATCGGTGGTACAGACACAAAATGGAGCCAGCCTTTCGATTATTTCAATAATATACTGCTCCCGCAATTGCAAAGATTTGCCAAAATAGAAGCAAAATTGCTGAAGAGGGGCTATTACCCAAAGGGAAATGGCAAAGTCGAAATAAAAATAAACCCAAAATTTAAGATTAACAATTTTTCCAGTTTTGAGGAATTTCATCAGCATTTAAAAGAGAATGTGCACAAGTATGATTTAGCTGAACAGCATAACTTAATACAAATAAAGGGAATTTCGCATGCATCAAGAGATTTAGAAAATGCAAGAGTTGCTGAAAGGCAAGCCCATTCAGCTCAAAGCTTCTTGGCTAGAAACTTTAATGTCCCTATAAAAATTTCATCAGAATATCAGGAAACTTTATCTGTTGGGTCTGGCATCACTTTATGGGCAATTTTTTCAAAAAACAAAAACGATATAGATGAGAACAATCCCATCAGAATAGGCTCTGATTCATTGGGCGAGCAGGGAAAAAAGGCAGAAATTGTTGGACAAGAAGCAGCTCACAGATTAATCAAGCAGATTGAAAGCAAAGCCCCAGTTGACAAATACTTGGCAGACCAGATACTCCCATTTATGGCCTTGGCTGGAAATTCTAAAATAAAGGTTTCTGAAATGACAAATCATTGTAATACAAATATATACACACTAGAACAATTTTTAGGCAAGGTTTTTGAAGTTGATGAGAAAAATAAAATAATATCGACAATTAACTGATTCAAAAATTCTAGAAAAATCTTTAATAATAAAAAGTGCTTGTATTTTGACTAATGATAATATAAAATATTTTTAGTAACCTTTTTAAACCAACTTCTTATCCTAAATGCCATGACAGAAAAACAAGCTGTGTGCAGTTCATGCAAAAAAAGGATATCAAACACAATAGGCTCCACTAGATTTATGTGCCCGAAATGCGGCAAAGTCGAGCTTGTGAGGTGCCATCATTGCAGGCAGATAGCTGCAAAATACAAGTGTTCTAGCTGTAATTTTGAAGGTCCTAACTAATATGGCTCAAGTGGTTGTAACTTTAAGGATTATGCCAAACGACACTTCTATCGACCTGTCCGGTCTTGAGTCCAAGGCAAAAGAGGAAATTGTTCATTTTTGCAATTCAAGGGAATTCAAAACAACCATAGAGCCAATTGCCTTCGGATTGAAAGCGTTGAACATAATATTCGTAATGGATGAAAGCAAAGGCAGCACTGAAAAACTTGAGGAAAAGATAAAGCTTATTGACGGCGTTGAGTCAGTTGAGGTAACAGATGTAAGAAGGGCGATTGGCTAGCTAAACAATACCCAGTATAATTCGCTGGGAGAAATTTCCCATTTTCCACCAATCGCAGCATAAGCCCCATTTGTTGTCTTGACGCAGAGAGTTTGGCCTGAATACAAATTGGCTATTGTATCCTGTGCATTCATGCAATCTTCTTTTTTGATATCTTTTATTTGCTTGTCCAAAACCTTCATTGTTGCAGGGCTGTATGCGGTGAAATAAAGGTAAATATTGTAGTTTGAAGAAAAAACATCAGGCGATGCCGAAGCAGTGCCTGTAAACATTGCATTCTTGAAGTCATAATACGTTATAAATCTGCTGCTTATGTTAACTTTGTTTAAATTTGAAGATGCTGCTGATGTTGAATTATCGGTCTTTTTTTCAATTGGTTTGTTCTCTTCTGTTGGTTTGGGAGTGGGAACTGGCGTTCGCGAAGAACAAGCTTTTACAACTTGAGTGCAGTTTTTAAGATATGTTGCACACTTCTGTTCGGATTCCTTTTTAGCTTTCTCGGAAGCAAAAACACCGTAGCCAATACAAAAATCAATATGCTTACCATTTTCATCAAAAATCTCTGTAGCGGCATCAGATATAAAACCGGTTGGATAGGTCGAGTAGAAACTACCACACTTATTAACATAAACTTCGGTTGTCTCTTGCCCACAAATCTTATTCAATATCACGTCCTGGGAAGGCTTTGCTACTTCCATTTCCGATAATCTCGCGCTTACCTCTTCAGTTGTGCCAACTTTCAAGGTGATTGTCTTTTTAAAATCTCCATATCCTTCTTTTTTAACCAATACGTCATGCTGGCCAACAGGAAAATTGTATATTGTCAAAGGGCTTTCTCCTTTCAGTTCATTATCAACATAAACTTGTGCTGATTTTGGTGAAGATTCAACAACAATAACTCCAGTGTCGACAAATTCTTCAGTTGTTTGATTTGCTTGCTCTTTAACTTCTGTTTTCGAGCATCCAATAACGATTAGAACAA
Source organism: Candidatus Woesearchaeota archaeon (assembly GCA_023259315.1). Next base: position 11,786 of record JAHFQL010000002.1, read on the forward strand.
TAAAAAACGAAAAAATCAGTTTTATAATAATATTTCTGTAATCCATATTGTGTCTATTATACCTTTTTCATATAAAAAACTATTCTTTTTTCATTAAATTAACAAGTTTTTGATAAGGAGTATCGCTTCTTATTCCTTCTCCCTTGAAATGAGTATCGCTTGCCTTATATCCCAGTTTCTTTATTTTTGTAAGTATGGCTTCTTTTTTTCGCAATTTTTTAATGTTATTTTTCTTGCATATATAATTCAAGTCATAAAACCCAACGGCATTTATTTCAGATTCCTCTTTTATTGTTTCCAGGAATTTTATTAATTCTTTATTTTTTCTGAATAATGTACTTTTTAATGAGTTTTTATAAATTGAGCTGCACAATTTCTCATCAAATAATTTACCAAGCCACATAGGCCCAGATTCGTTGAACATCCCATGCATTCTTAATATTTCATCAACCTTGTTTTTTCCTTTTTCATTCCTGAAAAATACCCTCATGTAATGCTCTTTTGAATAAGAAAAAATAGGCGTCAGCGCCTTATCATATTGTGCAGATACAAGCTGAGTCTTTCTTATTAAAATCCTTAAGCCTGTTTCATGCATCAAAGCACCTTTTTTTGGCACAGCCCAGTATTTTCTGATACAAGCATCAGGAAATGCCCCGCATAACGCAGAAGTATCGGTTGCAGTCACTGCTAAAATTCCATCCCTTGCAAGCCTCTTGCATGCTGCGTCAAGAAAAGGGTTAGGAGTTCCAAAAGGGTCGATGTCAATATAATCAAAACCAGAAGAATTTAGAAGAAATAGATTAGCGTCTTTATTGGTTACAGATATTTTTTTGTTGTTTTTGTATGGTATTTTATTCAATTCCAAATTATTTTTTATTGATTTAACCGCTTCTTCGCCAATGTCATTTACATAAATTTTTTTGATTTTATTTTTCTTCAATTCTTTCAAAAACCTTATGCTTCTGATTCCGCTCGCGGCCAGAGGGTCAGCAATTTGCATCTTAGTTTTGTTTATGGAATTCAATAATAAAACAGAAATGTCTCTGTTCATACTCATGATAGGATTGTAGAAAACATCCATTTCTTTTGAGATTTTTTTTATTTCTTTGATTTTTAGTTTTGCTGAGCCTTCATTCATTATCATGGAGACGATTAATTCTATCACAATTAAAAATCTATTTATTATTGCATAACGTTTAAAAACAGCTTACTCTTCTTAGGCCATATGCTAAGGCAATTAATTGTTACTGTCATGGGAAATGTGGATGCAGGAAAAACTCAGCTGCTCGATACTATTAGAAATACCACCATAGTCGAATCAGAGCCCGGAAGAATTACGCAATGCATCGGCTGCTCGCAAATTCCACTGGATGTTGTCAAGAAGATAAGCGGCAAACTTTTGCAGGCATTGAAGCTTGAAATCAAGATTCCAGGTTTTGTCATTATAGATACTCCGGGCCATGCGGCATTCACAAATCTAAGGAAAAGGGGCGGCAATTTAGCTGATATAGCGATTCTTGTAGTTGACATCAATGAAGGCATAAAACTCCAGACAGAAGAGTCAATTGATATTCTAAAGCAGTACAAGACACCTTTTGTTGTAGCATTGAATAAAATAGATTTGTTATCCGGGTGGCATTCAGACCCGAACTTGACATTGCTGGAAAATATACAAAAGCAAAATGAGCAGTTGATGGAGATTATTGAGAAAAGATTGTATGAAGTTGTAGGGAGGCTAAGCGAGTTGGGCTTTAACTCAGAAAGATTTGACAGGGTTGAGGATTATACAAAGCAGATTGCAATCATACCTATTTCAGCAAAAGCAAAAGAAGGGCTTCCTGAACTGCTGATGGTTATGACAGGACTATCGCAAAGATTTTTGGAATCAAATCTGGAGGTTAATCCGGAAAATTTTGCAAAAGGCACAGTTCTTGAAGTCAAGGAAGAAAAAGGCCTCGGCACAACAATGGACGTAATTCTTTATGACGGCTCTTTAAGGCAAAACGACACTATTGTTATAGGCTCGCTTAGTGAGCCTATTGTGTCAAAAGTAAAAGCAATGTTCATCCCTCCTGCCATGATAGAAATGCGCTACAAAAAAGCAAAATTCAATCCAATAAAGGAAGTAAGCGCTGCAACCGGAATAAAAGTTTCAGGTCCTGAATTGGATAATGTTGTGGCAGGCATGCCATTAAGAAGCTGCTTGCCTTCTGAAGTTGAAAGAGTAAAGGAAGAGATTAAAAAGGAAGTTGAGGAAGTTATCATAGAAACAGATAAGCATGGCATTGTAATAAAAGCTGATTCTCTTGGAAGCCTCGAAGCCCTGATTAAATTATTGAGGGAGAAAAATATAGATATCAAAAGAGCTTCAATAGGAAATATATCAAAGAAAGATTTGTCTGATGCGGAAATAAATTTTGAGAATGACCCATTGCAGGCAGCAATACTTGGCTTTAACGCCGAGCTTATGCCGGATGTCAAAACCCCGCAAAATGTAAAGGTTATCTCGAGCAATGTGATTTACAAACTAATTGAAGATTTTGAGGCTTGGCAGAATGAGCAGAGAAAAATGCTCGAAAGCAGGGAAATGGATTATCTTGTAAAGCCGTGCAAGATAACGCTTCTTCGCGGCTATGTTTTCAGGCAGAATAACCCGGCAGTTGTCGGAGTTGAAGTTCTTGCAGGCACTCTTAGATCAAACACGCAATTAATGAAAAAAGATGGAACTGCGTTGACATTTGCAAAGAGCATACAGCACGAGCAGGAAACAATAGAAAAAGCCGAAAAAGGCAAGCAAGTAGCAGTTTCATTACCCGATGTCACAATAGGGAGGCAGCTTCACGAAGGCGATATTCTGTATTCAATAATTCCGGAAGAACAATTCAAAAAATACAAGGAATATAAAAATATTCTATCGCAGGAAGAAATAGAAGTTTTAAAGGAAATCGCAGAGATTATGCGGAAGCAAAACCCGATGTGGGGGGTATAAAGCAAGGGTTTCGCCACGTAAAAATCAGTGATTTTCGATCATGGTTAATGCCATGCGAGAGTAACTAATTGCGAGCGCAGCGAGCGGATTGAAAATTCAAATTAAAATAATAACAAAATCACAATAAAAAATGCCAGAACTAAAAATTCTAAATAACAAGGAAATAAAAGAAGTATACAAATTAATAGAAAGCCAATGGAATGCAAAAATAAAGTTTGATTACGGTTTTCTTAAGAATTATAAGAACAGGGTTTTCATTATAAGCAAGGACATTGCCAAACTTGAGACATCAAATCTAAGGATTAATTCAGCTGGCATGTATTTTTGCGAGATTGATGATAAAGGAATGAGGCTAAGCATTGAAGGCAGCCAGCTTATTGGGCCAAAAGCAACGAAGAATGTTGTTGAGCTGAACGAAGATGAAGCAAGAAAATGGTTCAGGGGAGAAGACTTGGAAAAGGAGTGCAATGACTGCGAGGGATTTATTATCTTAAAGCACAAAAATGATTTTCTGGGAACAGGAAAATATTCCAATGGAAAAATTCTGAATTATGTTGGAAAGAGCAGAAGGATTAATGTAATCTAATTTTGAGCAGTTACTGCTTTTTTTAAATTTCCAAAATAATTTGTAAGATTGTCATTATGATAGAACTCAGCTATATCTAAAGTTGGTAACCATCCTAACAATTTCTGTGAAAAACCACTTCTGGAATTAACGTATCTTCCCCCAAGTACTGTTGAAGCTTTTTGCATTTCCTGCAAATTCATCCCCCCGGTAATAATTTCATCAGGCTTTATATTTCTCAAGAATTGGAAATTTATTGTTGAAGCATAATGATCAGCTAGTGCCATCAGATACTGAGCAATACTTCTAATGCTATCTACATCAATATGCCTTGCGATGTGGATAATCCTATCTCTTAATTCTTCAAAAGACGATAAAGATTCCCTGTATAGTGCATATGAAGGATCCTTAGCAAACCTTCCAAATATTATCTCCAGATTATATCTTTCAGCCAACAAAATCTCCAAACCTACCATTACAATTTCTGATCTTGCTCTAAATTCCCTGAATTGTTCATCAGCTTTTCCTTTCTGGGAAGTTGTGTAATCGCCATTTAATTTTCTTTGTCCGCGGTTTACTATTGCAGAGAGATTTCTATATATAACAACTCCGTTCCTTAAGAGTCTTGGCTGCTCACTTAAAAAATTAACATGACTGACATCAAATATAGCAGGGAAGTTACTGCTTACTAGGGCTTCAAAATCCTTAAATCGAGCAATAAATATTTGATTTATCAAGTCTAAATCAAATCCGTTTCTTTGGTTAATTGTTTCCTTTAACCCTATAGCAGTGGCTCTTTTTAGTTCAGGGGCATAACCACCATATTCTATTAACCTTTGACGAAGATGATCAAACCTTGCCTTTCCTTCGACACCAGTGCCATATAAATGTCCTATTCTTCCCTCTACTTTTCTCACAGCGGCACCTATTTGCTGATTTCTTAGTTGGGGTTCTTGCACTATCATTTCTAATAAGCTTCCAGTAGAGTTAAAATCCTGAACCATTTTCAGCAATGCCTCATTTGTTTAGAATAACTAAAGAATATAATCCACAAAGTTTTCTACCTAAAAGAATCCCGTTTACCTTTGTCTTTATGTCATATACCCCAATACCTTTTTCTGTAACCAACACATTCATTTTATTTGACAATTTGTTTTTATAGTTTTAGGATTTATATATAATTTATATAAATTTAATAACTGATATTTAAATCTTTTTATCCGTATCAGAGATTCTGAAATTTAAATAAACCACCTATTACATGATAAAATTATATTGGAAAATTATTTTTCTTGGAAAAACAAAAACCTTATAAATAATATTAAACATAACAATCAATAGGGGGATTGGTCATGAGTGCTGAGAAAGAGATAGTTAATTACTGGTATAATAAAAAAGGACTTTTCACAATTAATAATATCAAGACTGTAAATAACAGAGATTGCGGAATTCTGGCTTTGAAATTTGACAAAGATAAGGTGAATGAGGTATTTCACATTGAAGTCAGCTGCTCCATAACCAACAACATATCCGAAACCACAAATCTTGATAAATCCATAGGAAAGATTGTTGATGAGAAATTTGAAGAGCAATCAATCGCTAATATAATCGACAGCCATGTAAAACAGTTTTCTGTTTCAAAAAACGGGATAAAAAAAATAATAATTCTGGGAGCAGTGGCAAAGTCAAGAAAAAGTGAAATAATAAAAAAATTTAACGAAAAGGGAGTTGAGGTTATTGAATTCGAGAATATATTGTATGATGTTTTGGAGCAGCTTGATACCCAATACTACAGGAATGACATAATAAGGACTTTACAATTGGCAAAATTTTTGCTTTTAAACGAGCCTACAAAATTGTCCAAATTGCTTGTCAATGAGTCTTTCAGCTCAAACTCAAGAAAGGAATTTTTGTCAAGCATCTTGGACAGGGACGAAATTGTCAAGGAATTCAAAAGAACTAATGTTGAAAGGCTTGCTGCAATATTAAAAAGTTCTGGTTTAAAACCAAATGAATTGGCTCATATGCTTGAGCACAATATCCTTAACAAAAGAACAAGAAAAGTGTTTTTCAACTCATTGACTGAGCAGGAAAAAATAAGGAAAGTTGTAAGCAAGATAATAAAGAAAAAGAAAACTGAAATGGAATTGAAGGAGTTTTTTTAGTTCAATCTTTTCTCAGCATCCTGACAGCGCTATCCACTGCGCGCAGAGCATATTCATTAGCTCTCTTGATGGCCTGATTCCATGTTGCATTAGGGCCTATTATGCCTAATGAAACCGGCTTATCATACTCGACAGAAAGGTGCAATAATTCATATGCTATGGCTTGTGCTATTACTTGGTCATGGCTTGTGTCACCCTTGACAATTGCCCCTAACGTAACAATGCCTTGTACATTTTTATCTTCAATCATTCTTCTAACAGCAAGCGGTATTTCAAAAGCGCCAGGCACTTCTACAATCTTAATCAGCCTCACATTCAACTCCTTTGTTCTCTGCTCGGCTTTTTTTCTCATTTTAGAGGTTATTTCATGATTAAAATCTGAAACAACTATTGCTAATTTTCCTTCCATTATTTCACCTTAATTGAGTCTTCATCTGGTCTGCCCTGCCTTTTGCCTGTGCCTGCATATTTTGTCAGGGCCGTTTTTGATTTTAGCAATTCAAGGGCGTTCAGAGCATGCTTCGCAGCCCTATTTTTTGCTATCTCGTATATCTCTTTCTCACTCTTTGCTTCATCCATATAGAAAAAGACTTCGAGAATATGCTTGTTTGTCATCAATTGTGCCTGCTGCAGCCCAAGAGACGCCTCATGGGCGCACTGCTTGTCAATTGTTGCTTTGCCAGCCATTCCCAAAGCAATCACGATATCACATTTGTCCTCTTCAATTAGCTTCTTGCATGCAACCGGCAGGTCTTTGAATCCAGGAACAGTATATCTGATTATTTTGGCATCAGAATTTTTTTTGATTGCATCTATTGCAAAAGAAGCCATGTCGATTCTTGCAAATGTGGTGTCTGCGATGCCTATTTTTTTCATTGTAGCTCAACTTTTATTTTATCCCCGTCCTTTAATTTCAGTTCTGATTTCAAATGTATTGGCGCGATAAGCTCAATAATATCTCTGTGCTTGGTTAAATCCGGTATAATGATTGCACCATTTATACCTTTTATTCTTGCTTTATAACAGATTGCACCTCCGAATATCTTATTGCCGGATTTGTAGCCATGAATTTTTATTGATTTTTGATTTTTTAATGAATCAAATTCTTTTTTATTGACTTTTATGTTTAGTGTGCCTGGATAAGATTTGAAATCAAGTTTATCCTTAATTTCTCTTCTGTAATGCGGCATGGACATGAAATAAGTTCCTTCGCCCAATCCCCGAACTATTGTACCATTTACAACTATATTTCCACCCATAATAAAAGTGGTGGTAATTTGCCTTATAAACCTTATGCTACAGTTCATTTCCGCAAAACTTTTTAAATAAATTGAGTATACTTTTGCTCACATGAACGAAAAAAAGCTGTTGATTGTAGGCATAGACCCTGGCATAACAACAGCCTATGCAATAATTGGCATTGACAGCAATCTTATGCACCTGCATTCTTCAAAGCAGCTTGATTTGAATTCCATAATTTCTGAAACAATAAAATTTGGGAAAATTGTTTTGGTGGGGACTGACAAGTCAAAAACCCCGAATCTTGTCGAGGCTTTTGCAACAAAAGTCGGCGCTAAAATTGTAAATCCTCCAGAAGACTTAAAGGTTGATGAGAAGAGGAACATGACAAAAAACTTTGATTTTGATGATGAGCACCAATGCGATGCATTGGCTTCTGCATTATTTGCGTTCAAATCTTACAAGCCTTTGCTTGACAAGATAGATTTCTTTGCCAAAGAAAACAAGAAGCAAGAAATAAAAGACAGGATAAAGGAGATTGTAATAACAAAAAAAATCAGCATCAGGAACGCTGTCTCACTTATAGAAAAAAAAGATGAAGAAGACAAGATAGTAGAAAAAGCAGTTATAGAGAAGAAATTTACCGAGAATGATTTCCTTAAGATTTATAATAAGTTAAAGGCATATGAGTCAGAAATAAAATTACTGAAAAGGTATAATTCCAACCTGAACAAAAAAATAAATGATTTTCAAAAGGCAATTGTTAAAAAAACAGAAATCAAAATCGTAGATAAGCCTGATTTCAAGGAAAAAAGGATAAGATTTCTTGAAAACATTGTCAATTCAAGGGAAAAGGATATAGAGTTCCTGAAATCGCTTATCAAAAAATTTAACGAGGTTGTTTCCAATATAAATAATTATTATGTCTTAAAGAAACTTGATACCTTAGGCATAAAAGAATTTAATTTTAAGAATAAAATTCTTGAGATAAAAAGAAATGACATGCTTTTGGTAGGTGACGCAAATATATTTAGCAATGAAGTGATTGATTTGCTGACTGACAAAGTATTTGTAATTGTTTGCAAGAATCCTATAAGCAGAAAAACAGAGAACAACCTTCCATTTGTTTTTTTGAATGCAAAAGATTTGAAGATTATCGAAGACAAGTACTTTGGATTTATAGAGAAGAAGCATCTTGAGGCTGAGAAGAATAAGTTAGACTGGGTCAAAAAAGTTATTAACGACTATAAAATCGAGAAAAATTTAATCTCTAGATAGGTCCTCATTTCTTATCTTTACTTTTTTCCCTGTTTTCAAGTCCCTGGCGAATATCCTTTTTCCCACTTGCAGAAGCTTGACTTCATCGCCCCTAACCGAGATTATGTCGCCTCTCTTGTATTTAAATGGCCTGTAAAGAACATTAACCCTGAACAAATCCTTGCCTGTCTTGCTTTTTGTATGGAGCTTTGAGCTTATCTTTAATTCGCCGCCAAAGCTTTCTTTTAGTTTCTTGCCCAGTATCCTTATGAATTTCTGTGAAGTGATGTACAAGTCCTTGCCGTTTTCGAGTTTAGCTGTCTTTGTTACGGCAACATCTCCCCTTTTCTTGATTTGGTCGTAAACAAAACTGTATATCTCTTCATTCACTTCCCTAAGCTGCAAAATGCCCTGGTAATAGTTGGCCCTTGAAAATTTTAGTTTTTGGTTTTGCATCATTTTTATTGAAATGCTTTACTATTAAATATCAATGTATATTTATTTGCTTATCTGTACTTTATTGATTAAATGCAAACCTTTTTATTCTTTTTGCTAAGAATGCAAATTATGACTGATTGGAATAAAACTTTAAAGAAAGTGTGGTATTTCGTCTGGGAAGATGATAGTGTATGGAGCTGGATTGTCAATGTTGTCCTTGCTTTTGTCCTGATAAAATTTATCGTTTACCCGGGCTTGGGCTATTTGCTTAGTACGTCGCATCCTGTTGTGGCTGTGGTTAGCGAGAGCATGGAACATTATGGCAACTTTGATGAATGGTGGGAGAATGCAGGGAAATGGTACATATTCAACAGCATAAAAAAAGAGGATTTTGAAGGCTTTCCGCTTAGAAAAGGCTTTAATAAAGGCGACATAATGGTGTTAAAGGGCAAAAGCCCTGAAAACATAAAAGTTGGTGACATAATCGTATTCTGGAGCTATAAAAAAGAGCCAATAATACATAGGATAGTGAAGAAATGGCAGGAAAATGGAATTTATTACTTCCAGACTAAAGGCGATAATTACAACACGAATCCTAATTCCATAAAAACTCCTGCGCTTGATGAAACAAAAATAAACCAAGACCAGATTGTGGGAAATGCTGTTGTCAGGATTCCTTTATTAGGCTACATCAAGATATGGTTTGTGCAGTTACTTGATTTTCTAAAGGGATTTATTGTGCAAAAAGGTTAAGTTTATATAGGATTTGGCAAAATTTTAAGTTTAAGATGTTTTGCCCGAAATGCGGCTCAATACTTGTGCCGAGGAAGGAAGACAGCAAAAAGGTGCTGGCATGCTCATGCGGCTATAAAACGACCCATGTAGAGGGAGCCACAATCAGGGAGACCATACCAAAAACAACCAAGGAAGTTGAGGTTGTTGACAGAGGTGAATTGCAGACGCTGCCAAAGACCACTGTTGAATGCCCGAAATGCGGCCACAAGACAGCTTATTTTTGGCTAGTCCAGACAAGGGCAGGAGATGAGCCAGAAACCAAATTCCTGAGATGCGAAAAATGCGGGCATACCTGGCGAGATTATGATTAAATAAATAAAATTTAGCCTTAATGTTCCTTATCTTGCCTGCTTAGCCATATATTCAGTACTGACTATATTTATTATAAAATCGTAGGGCGAATATTCACTGATTTATCTGTGGGATGAAGCCCGCCTCCTTCTAGTGTTTGTGATGGAGGCAGAAGAATTTTTTTCATCGTTTTAAGATATCTGTTAATTTCTTTTGTAGAAATCTCGTTAGCAAAATCCTTTGCAAATTCAGCTGTAATTTTCCTTCTTAGTTTGTAGGTATTTGCGTTTTTAGCGTATACTATCCAGCCCTCTAGAAAATCATAAATTGAGTCATAATCATCTTCGCACAATTTGTATTCCTGTCCTAATGCCTTTAATTTTTGCTTCATCTTCCTGATGTTTGACTTCTTAAGCAGTTTATGATAATAGAAAACGCGAAAGCCGAGAAAATTGATAGTATGTCCTAATCTTAAAATCTTAGATTTATCTTGATGAAGCTGAATCTTTAATTTGCTCTTCAACAACGCATTAATCTCCTCTTTATAAAATGCCAGTTTTTGCTTATCGGATTCAAAGATTACAAAATCATCAACATATCGAATGTAATATTTTGCTTTCAGTTTGGTTTTTACAAACCAGTCAAAATCATTGAGATAAATCTTTTTTCAAAAATAGGCTCGATTATATTACAAAGAGCATGATGCACGACCCTGTCCCTAAAATCAGACTTTGATATTTTTCTTGTCTTTGGGTCGTGGATTGTGAAATTCACCAATGGCTTTGGGCTGTAACAATGCAATAGAAGCTCTGAGCGAAGCAAAAGCAGATTTTCTTTGAGATTCTTCTCAAAATCCATAACATAAGGTTTTGTTGTCTTGTGCTTTCTTGCTTTTTTGTAAGCAAGAAAAAGATTGTCATAAGAGCATATCACACCATACAAATCCATGATCAGTGTCAATAATAAAAATTCTCGACAAAAGACCATTCCGAAAGCGCCATTGTTGTTGTCAAGATTCCTGTTGTTGCCATTAACATTGAAGTCGTTGACAGGGCCAAAGACCCGCAACCCAAGCGCTAGCCACTTTACTTAATTATCACCGCAGGTTCAGCCGTATAACCCTAGGGCTATGTGTCCCTGCTGAATTTCATAGCTTCCAATTGAAAGCCTTAGTAAAATGGCGTGTGGCCTTTAAACCATTACTCATGGCTGTCGAGGCAAAAATAAAACAAGAAAAAGAATATTTAATGGTTTCTACTTTTTCGCGCCGGTAGCTGGCTAGCGAGACTCACCGAGCTCGCCTCGCATGTCACTGGCAGTTTTTTCAAAACGCACCCCGAAAGCGCCAAAGCCGTAGTAGCCAAGATTCCTGCTACTGCCATCAACAACGAAGACGCCGACAGGGCCAAAGACCCGCAACCTATTCGTGTATGAGCTTTTTTGAGATTTAGAATGATCCTTCAAATCAAAAAACATTGATTGGCTGTTTTTTCCTTGTTCGCTTAGCCAATTGCCATAATCCTGCGCTCTAATTCCTAGTCTTTCGTCAGAAAACAGTTTGGATGTTAATTCAGTTTGTCCAAAATCTGCAGTGTTTATTTTCGATTCTCCATGGTTTGCAACAACTGCAGTGCCATTTTTAAGCATTTCATCAACCACTGCATAAACCAATTCTCTTTGATTTTCAGGAATAACATATTCTTGGCCTTTTTTATGGGCTGCGACTAAATTAGCTATGCCGACTAACTTGCTTATAGCTCCTTCTGGGACTATGAAAACCTGATTGTTTCTATCATCATAAAGAATATCAGCATTTGTCCTGCTATAAGGCTTAAATGTACCCTTGCTTTCTTGTGCTCGAAGAAAACCAAGCTGCGCTGGAGAAACTATGCTAAGATTGTTAAGTGAAAAAGCCGCTTCCTGAACATCTAATGGCGCTTCTTTGCGGCCGTAAGCAACAATATATAATCCTGCTTGCGTTCTATTAACTTGCATTTCCAAATTATGACTCATTTTGTTAATCCTCAATAAAAGTGCATAAGAACAGAAAACACTTTTGTTTATAAATCTTTCTATGTTTATTATTATAAAGTAGTGAAATAACTACATTAAGCACACAAAATCTTAGGGCTATGCTGATTTCAGAAACAAAATTCAGAATACTTGTCAAGCCAAACGCAGATGAGAACAAGATAGAAAGTTTTGACATAGAAAGGAGTGCTTTTAGGATAAGCATAAAGGCAAAGCCGCAAGACAACAAAGCAAATATTGAATTGATAAAATTTCTGTCAAAAACATTGAAAAAGAAGGTAAAAATAATTTCCGGGCTTAAATCAAAGGAAAAGATGATTCAAGTTACCAATTAAAACAGAAAATATTTAAAATCTGCAAAATATTGCTGATAAAAAGAGATGTAATATGCTATTTTTAAAACCAAAACCAATGCCCAATGAACTTTTGCCACCTCCACCGCCATTTCCAAGCTTGGATTTGGAGGAGAAACCCAAACCTGGACCAGTTATGGCGGAAAGTAGCTCAGAAGACAGGTTTGAAGACTTATTCAAAGATGTTAAAGACATTAATCCTAAAACAATAAAGGAAAAAACTGCATCAAAAATAAAAACACTTAAATTAAAGCAGAAACAAATAAAAATTAAAGGATTAAATGACAAATTAAAAACAAAACAAAAATTTAGTGATTATTCTCAAGACGATTTCGAAGATTTTGATTTGCCGAAAGATCTTGAAACAGATGAATATATTAAAAAAGGCCTAAAATCAAGGCCAAAAGAATTGGCAGAAGCTGAGGATGAAATTAAAACTGCAATTGAAAAGATAAAAGAGCATGAAAAACCGTCCTTATTTGGGAGTTTTTTCAGAAGTAAAAAGCCAGAACCAGAGACTGGCATGTCAATTCAAGAAATTCCAGAAGACAATGTTTCCAGAATAATAGGCAAAATAAACAATGCAAGGCAGTCTTTGATGAATCTTGATTTGCAAAGAGCAAGAGAGGAATATTTAGAAATAATGAAGGCTTACAATGAACTAAGGCCAGGGGAACAAAGGAAAGTCTTTTACGAGATTAAAAATCTTTATTATGAAAGGAAAAGCGCAGAAAGCCTAAAGTTTCAATAAATCTTTTTCTTTGGCATAACCTTATTAAATCCTTAAACAACTCAAAATTTATGGCAAAAGGAATGTTTATTGTTATAGATGGCATTGACGGCTCTGGCAAGAGCGAGATAGTGAAGATGCTTCACAACTATCTTTTTTCCAAATCCGTGAAAATCAGAGATTTTCGGGACACAGAAAGCCCAAATGATTTTCTAGTGAATAAAAAATACGAGATTTTAATGACAAGAGAACCTACAGATGGCGCGTATGGCATTAAGATAAGAGAAATGTTGAGAAAAGAGAAAGATCCGAATACCAATAGTAAAAAGATGATGGGATTATTTATCAAAGACAGGGATGAGCATCTGAAAAAAACAATAGGGCCTTTTTTGGAGAATTCAGGCAAAAATGATTTGAGTATTGTTATTTGCGACAGATACTATTACTCAACAATAGCTTTTCAAAGTGCCCAAGGCTTTGGTATTCATGACCTAATCAATAAAAACAAAAAATTCAGAAAGCCAGATATAGCTTTCATACTTGATGTTGAGCCATCAATTGCACTTGAAAGGATTCAGTTCAGACAAAAAGAAAAATTTGAGCGATTGGATTTTATGAAAAAAACCAGAGCAAATTTTTTGAGTCTTCCTGAATTGTTAAGCGATAATATAAAGATTATTGATTCATCTAAATCTCTGAATGAAGTTTTCAATGATATAAAAAAAGAAATAGATAATATGTTATAGAGAATTTTGAATATGTATCATTTAGTCAAAATCCTCTAAGAAAACTTTGAATCAAATATAACAAAGTAATGTGTTATTCAAAGTTTTCTATAATTATTCTACCTGCTCTTCTGATTTGATTTCTGTTTTTTCTTCAGGAGGAAAATCAATCAGTTTTGTGTTTTTCTGTATTGTCTTGAATCTTATTGGTTTGCTTGTATCTTTTCCCATATTCACACCTCTTTAATCCATCCCTGTGCTTCCAAAGCCTTTTTCGCCTCTGGTAGTGCTGCCCAATTCATCAACTTCCTCAAATGCCGCTTCTTCAACTTTTGCAAACACCATCTGACCTATTTTCTTGCCCCTTTCTATCTTGTATGGCTTGTCGCTTAAGTTTATCAGAGGAACCTTGATTTCACCTCGGTAACATGAATCTATTGTGCCTATGCTGTTCGCATGGCTGATTCCATGCTCTGTTGCCAAGCCGCTTTTTGGCCTTACCTGAGCTTCATAGCCATAAGGTACGGCAATCTTTATGCCTGTAGAAATCAATTTTCTTTCCATTGGTTTAAGGAGATACTCCTCAGCAGCGTACAAATCAACTCCTGAATCGCCTTTATGGGCATAAGAAGGCGTCTTTACATCTGCAACTTTTTTGATTTTGATATTTAAAACCATTTTCACCACAAAGAAAAATCATATTTTTGTTCAATAACTACTATATAAATAAATCGCAATTAAAAAATATATATTTTGAAAATATAGTTTTGTTAAGTTATATTAACTTTGATTATTCCTTCCTAAAGGACAGTATTGATGCAAAATTATGCTCGACAATCTCGCCAGTTGAAGCATTTATTTTCATGTTAAGTGTGTTAAAAGCCCCTGTAACATAAGTTATGTTCCATATATTGCCAAGGCTTGATATGTTTTGGAGTATTGCTATCGTCTTGATGCTTTTGTCATTTGGAAAATTCTTTGCTTGGAATTCGTCTGCTTTTGCAAGGGCATTGTCAAATGTGACTTTGATTTTATCAATTTCTATTTCATTCACTTTTGTGTCTTCTTTTTTGAATACTTCTTCTGCCGGCCTCATGTTGATAGTTTCGCCATCAATCACAAAAGTAGTTATTTTGTCCTTTTTCTTATCATAAAATCCGAGCTGCCAGTCATTTGGGTTCATTTCCTGCAATATCTTGAATGCGTAAGAGAAGAAATTGTTTTTGTTTTTTTGCTTCCATTTCTTAAAGTCCTTGCTGCCTTCAAGTTTTTTAAGCGCCGATTTCAAGTCCATAATGTGCTTTAAAACCTCAAAATTTATATAGATTTGGATTTTAACTATGGGCATGATAACAGCTGATGTAAAGTTAATTCTGAAAAAACAGCAATACGAGATTGTTGGCAATCATACCAGGGTCAAGACCTGCCACTGGACTAAAAGCGACTTGAGAGGGGAAGGCGGCTGCTACAAGAACAAGTTTTATGGAATTAACTCGCATCAATGTATACAGATGACCCCAACTTTCACTTGCAACAACGCTTGCGTATTTTGCTGGCGTGATCTGAGATATCACACGCAGCAAGCCATGGAAACTGGAATTGACAGTCCTGTTGAAATAGTTGAAGGCACCATAGAAGCGCAAAAAAAACTTCTTTCTGGATTTGGTGGCAATCCGAAAACAGAGGAAGAGAAATTTGAAAGGGCAATGCAGCCGCAGCATGTTGCAATCTCACTTGATGGCGAGCCAACTTTATATCCTAAACTGCCAGAATTGGTCAGGGAATACAAGAAAAAGGGATTTTCAACATTTGTTGTGAGCAATGGATTGCTACCGGAGAGAATTGAAAAATTAATCGAGGAACCGCCAACTCAATTATATATTTCTGTTGATGCCCCAAATGAAGAGCTGTTTAATATAATTGACAGGCCCATAATAAAAAACGCGTGGCAGGGCTTGATGAAAACATTAAGCATGCTTCCCCAGATAAGGGAAAAATCACGGACTGTCTTAAGATTCACTTTGATCAAGGGCTTGAACATGACAAAGCCGGAGCAATGGGCCGGTATAATAAAATTAAGCAATCCAATGTTTGTCGAGGTAAAAGCATACATGTGGGTTGGTATGTCAAGAGAAAGGCTTGAGCAGGAAAATATGCCGAATCATGAAGAGATAAGGGAATTTGCCAAAGAAATTGCTAAATATGCTGATTACAAGCTGATAGATGAGCATGAGCCTTCAAGAGTTGTTTTATTAATGAAAGAAGATTTTGAAGGCCGAGTCATGAAGTTTGTTTAAATCTCTATAATCTTTCCAAATGGCCCTGGATTTATGACTTTTGTTTTTCCAATCTTGTCTTCTTTTCCAAAATTCTCGTGCAGATGCCCTGAAATTGATAAATTTACGCCATATTTTTTTATGAAATCTAAAAATGACTTGCTACCGGCATGATTTTTACCAAGTTTGTCTAGCCTTGTTCCATAAGGTGGAGCATGTGTCAATAAAATTATCTTCTTGCCTTTGTTTTCTTTTATTATTTTATTAAATTTTGTTTTTGCAATATGCTCAAACATCCTGTCTGTTTTTGAAAATCCGCCTCCACCGTAGCCGAGGAACAGCAAATCCTCCTCTATAAAATAATTTTTATGTATAAAGATTATGTTTTTGAACAGTCTTGAATATTTAAAAAAAGTTGAAGCATCTTCGTGATTGCCATGTATAATCAATATTCTTTTATTTAGCTGGCTCAATTTTCGCATTATTCCAACAATCCCGTGCTCAAAAATAGAAATGTCACCAGCGCAAACCAGCAAGTCTGGCTTTTGATATTTTACTTTCTGCTCCAATCTTCTCAATGCAGTTAAAGAGCCGTGAATGTCTGTGAAAGCTAAGAGTTTCATGGCTTTAGGGTTTATTTTAAGTATTTAAATCTGATTATTAAAATTTGTGAATAGATTTAAAAGATATAACAGATAACCATTGAAGTATGGAAGGAAGAGCAAAACTTGTTTTGATACCAAACTATTCTGGTAATTATACCCCTAAAATAGATGATAGAAATAGATTAAAATTGCCTGAGATGGTGAGGCGAACTATGGCTGAGAGAAATAGATATAACATCATGACTGAAGAATTTCATATAATTCCTTATTTTGGTAATGGTTATGCAATGGCTTTTAAAGGAATTCCATTTGCCAGAATAGAAACTGAAAAAGATGTCACAAAAGAAGATTTAGATGTTTCAAGTATTGATGATATTGTTTATATATCAGCAGGAATTATAAAAAACGATTTGAAACCTAGGCCAGATTTTATATTTATTAATCCCACTACTGTCTTCATATACTCATCCACCGATGCGCAAAGAATGCTTTATGATGATTCTTGGAAAGATTGTGGATTTTCATTAAGGCATCAAACTGTAAGTTTAGACGAGCAAGGTCGAATTCAATTAAAAAAGGCGTTTGATGAATTTGAATACTTAAGAAATATAGTTATTGATAGTGAGAATCGTACTTGCATTACTGGCCAGCCGTTGCTTTTTTGTGTTACTTTAACAAAGCCTACTTAAACAACACTATAATAATCTTCCAGCACAATCTTATCAACATTATCAAGATTCCTAACAACATACAAACGGCCTTCTCCCAATTCAACTATCTTCTCTGCAAGTTTTTTTCCTTTTTCATCAAGACTAATGCCTATCAAAGAGATTGTTATGCCCTTGCTTCTTGCAATCGAAGCTTCTTCCAAAGTAAATTTTTCCGGATCCTCGCCTTTTGTGGGCAAGGCATCTGTAATCAAAATCAAATGTTTTGTGATTTTATCGCTTGGGAACAATTCAATTGATTTTTGCAGTGTTGAAACTATATCTGTTTCTTTTGATGCCCTTATTCTTGTTATTTCCTTGAGCAGCCTTGTAAAATCCAGCGTTGGCTCAATTATTCCCATTATTTCGGAGCCAAATACTATCAAACCGACCTTGTTTTTTTCATTTATCGCCTTATATGCCAAAGCGATTCCGGCTTTTTTGCAGGCTTCTATCTTCCTGCCCTTCATGGAGCCGGAAGCATCCAACGCGTAGACAATATAGGTTTGGCCTTTGCTCTGCTTTTCATAAACCTCCAAATCCTTATTGTCAAATCGCGTGTGGCTTCTTCTTAATGCAAGCTTGACTGATTTCTTTAACGCAATGTCCCTGTACCTGTCCCCTTTCTTGTAGAGCCTTGAATTCTCTTTCTCCCCATAGATAAATGTCCTCTCGCTTATTTTCTCTCCGATAATACCTTTTGATATTATTTTGTCAAGCTCCTCAAAATATAGGACCAAAGATGCCAGCTCGATCCCTTTTTCTGATAATGAATTGTCATTTTTCACAAAACCTTCTTCCTTAAGGTCTTGAATTTTCTGCTGTATTTTTTCTTTTATATCCTTCTGGAATTCCGGTATGCCGATGTTCTTTTTTACGTAGTCGGGCTCGTAGCCGGATACCAAGCGTATGATTGATTCACCATAAATCTGCTTTGCCAGGGTATAGTTTTTCACCAATTGCTCGAACATCAAATCCGGGCTAAAAGAAGACATGCCCTGATTTATCACATCACTTATTAATTTGCCACTGTCTATGACCTTTTTATCGTTTTCGAGAACAGAGTGCATGAATTTGTCTTCAAGCTGCTGAAATGAAAGTTTCCCAGTCAATTCTTCGGCATGCGAAATCTGATTTACTTCAACCTTGTCGCTACCGGTAATCACTGCTTTTTTGCTCTTCCAGTTGGTTCTGCCACTTGGTTGCTTCTATATTTTTATGGAATTGTTCCTTTATGTAGTCTTCAACGCTTTCCAGATACCTTACAGATGGCTTTAATCTGATTCTGTGGGCCAGGACAGAAACAAGAACATCTTTTATGTCTTCAAACTGTACGCTCTTTCTTTCCTTAAGCAAGGCGTTTGACTGTGATCTTTCATACAATCCTATGGAGGCCCTAACGCTTGGTTTCTTCTCCAATTTTTCGTCTTGCCTTAGTAATCTTACAAAATATGCCATTAAAGTCAAAATCTCGTCGCTAACATTAACTGTCTTTTCGCCTTTCATAGCAACGATTTTTTTCTCTGTCTCAATATTTTCAGGGTAATCCATATAGACCATGTCGAACCTGTCAAGCAAAACATCGCTTAATTTTTCCGTTGATGTGTCTTCAGGATTCATTGTGCCTATAAAAATAAGATTTATGTCAAAATCCACGTCATAAGAACCTATGGTTGCTTTGCCTTCTTCAAGCACTTGTAGCAATGCATTCTGCAGTTTTTCAGGGCATCTGTTGAGTTCGTCAAAAAACAAAATGCCATTGTTGGCTTTGAATATCTTTCCAGGAGTGAAGGCCTCCAAGCTCAAAGGGCCGAATTTCAGCGCTTTTATTGGATCTATGTCTCCCAACAAATCTTCTACAGTCAAATCCGGACTTCCTTGTATCCTAATAAATCTTTTAATTCCATCAAGCCTAACAGTCTTGTGCTTTTTTTGTTGCTTGCACGAAGGGCAAATTGGATTGGAGGGAATGCAATGATAGCTGCAGCCTTCATTAACTTCCATATCCGGCAGCAATTTTGCCAGGTTCTTTGCTAGAGTTGTTTTGCCAATTCCCGGCTGGCCAACTATTATAATGTGGCGATTCATGAGCAAGGCTGATTTCACAGATTGCTTTGCCTGCTCCTGGCCAAGAATGTCTGTAAATGGGTCCTTATTTTTCAAAAATATTTCCCTCAGTTGTTGGCTTAGCATTTTATAGTATATAGACCTTGAAGAGAAGAGCGAATTGTTTATAAAAGTTTTGAAATGTTCAGCTTTGCCTCATAAGTCCGATTTTTGACCGACTATTGGGGCAGATGGCTGACTTTTGGGGCAAGTGGCTCTATTGAGGCAAAGCTGAAATGTTCTAAATCAATCTAATTAGATAAACTGCAGCCCCAGCCACAAATGGCACAATCAAATTATCATCCACTTGCTCCGCTCCAATTTTTACCTCAATTGCTTCAACAACCATCGCAG